>JBJTSJ010000551.1:0-10831 GCA_046076605.1 Tabrizicola sp. | reverse complement strand
GCACGGATATCCGGCGCGAGAATGAGCGGGCCATTCTGGAAGCCGCCGAGAAGGTCTTTGCCGAGGCCGGGTTCGGCGGGGCGACGATGCAGCTGATTGCCGACATGGCGGGGCTGCCGAAGGCGAACTTGCATTATTACTTCGCCACCAAGGAAGACCTTTACCGCCGCGTGGTGCAGCAGATCTTTGAGATCTGGCTGGATGCGGCGTCGAGCTTCGACAACGCGCCAGGGCCGGTCGAGGGGATTGGGGCCTATATCGACGCCAAGATGGACATCAGCCGGACGCACCCGCACGGGTCCAAGGTCTGGGCCAGCGAGGTGATGCACGGCGCGCCGGTGATCCAGGATTACCTTGAGACGACACTGAGGGACTGGACCAATGGCCGGATCGCGGTGATCCAGCGCTGGATCGACGAGGGGAAGATGGCGCCCATCAATCCGCGGCATCTTCTTTACATGCTGTGGGCCACGACACAGCACTACGCCGACTTCGGTCATCAGATCCAGACGCTGAACGGGGACAAGCCCCTGTCCGACCGGCAATGGGCTGAAGCCAAGGCCAGCGTCAAGACCATGGTCCTGCGCGGGATCGGCGCGATCTGAGGAGACGGGAATGGAACTGGCAGAGTTGGAGGCAGAATACGCGGGGCTGACCCTGCCGGGGTTCGATGAACTGGCCGCCTTGCGGCTGGGGCAGATCCTGGTCGACTTCGCCCTGGCCGAGGACCTGCCGGTGGTGATCGACATCCGAACAGCGGACCGCACGCTGTTTCATGCGGGCCTGCCGGGCTCGGCGCCCCTGAACGACCGCTGGGCGCGGCGGAAGTCGAACACGGCGCTGATGTTCCAACTGCCCTCACTGCTGGTGGGCCGCAAGCTGGCCGCCAAGGACGAGGCGCTCGCCCGGCACGGGCTGGCGTCGGAGGACTATGCCGAGGCCGGTGGCGCGGTGCCGATCCGCGTGGCGGGCATGGGTGTGGTGGCAGTGGCGACCGTGTCGGGCCTGCCGCAGGTCGAGGACCACAAGCTGGTGGTGCGCGGGGTACGGGCGCTGGCCGCGGGCTAGCGGCTGCGTCGGTTCACCGCAGGCCCTTGCGGGCTGTCGGGCCGGTCCTAGCTCTTCCGGACAACAGTCAGGGAGATGTCCATGTTCGCAGGCCTCAAACGGTCACTTCTGATCATCGTCGCAATGTTCACGCTGGTGCCCTGGGGCATCATGCAGGCCGTCCAGTAAGCGGCGGCCCTCGCCGGGTACGGACGGACGGCGAATGATTTGACCTTGCGGTTCGGGGCGCGCTATCCAAGGGGTCCGTCAGTTTCAAGACAGGTCCATGAGCGCGCCCCGTCCCCGATCCCGCATTCAGCAGAAGAACCGCGAGCTTATCCTCGACGCGGCGCTGGAGGTCTTCTCCCTGCACGGCTTCCGCGGCGCGACCCTGGACCAGATCGCCGAGGGGGCGGGGCTGTCGAAGCCGAACCTGTTGTACTACTTCCCGTCGAAGGAAGAGGTTCACACGGCGCTTCTGACGGGGCTTCTGGACACCTGGCTGGATCCCCTGCGGGCGATGGACCCAAAGGGCGAGCCTTTGCAGGAAATTCTGGCCTACGCCCGCCGCAAGCTGGACCTCGCCCGCGACTATCCCCGCGAAAGCAGGCTTTTCGCGAACGAGATCCTGCAAGGTGCGCCAAGGATGCGGGCAGCGATCGAGGGGGACCTGAAGCGGCTGGTCGAGGAGAAGGCTGCGGTCCTGATCCGCTGGATGGACGAGGGTCGCATCGCCCGGGTCGATCCGGTGCATCTGATCTTCTCGATCTGGGCATTGACGCAGCACTACGCCGACTTCGATGTCCAGGTGCGGGCGGTGCTGGGGCCGGGGCACGACCCCTTTGCTGAGGCGGGCGGATTTCTGGATACGCTGTTCACCCGGCTGCTGCGCGCCTGACGTCCACGGCGGGCAGTTCCTTATATTTGTTTTGGAACAATATCTTCCAAGATTCTGTTAACCTTTTTGGAAAGTGTCGCACGGGGTCATTCTGATTTTAGGCACTTCGGCCATGTCGGTTAGGGAATTCTGAGGTAATTTGTCCCCAGGGGGTCAACTTTGGGGGGCAAACCATGGACCTGATTTCTGCCGTCCGATCGACACAGCCGATCCAACACATGCCGCAGCAATCGGTTGCGGATCGGACCATCAACGCGCCTGCCGCCGCAAGCACTCGCCCGGTCACCGACACGCAGCGGCGTGACGCGGTGCAGTCGCCCTCGGGCACGTTGGCGCAGGTTTCGGTGCAGCTTGCCGATCGGGACCGGGATCATCATCCCGCCGCCGATGCCCGGGCTGCGGCCATTGCCGCGCGCGAGGCCTATATCCAGGCCAGCATCGCCGCAGGGATCAGCCCCCTGCCAATGCCTTGAGCGTCAAACCCAAGAATTTTCGGCGAAAATTCTTGGGCTGGGGCGCGTGTTCACTTGATCTTAACAACGTGACGCAAGTCCTTTGCAGTGCTTCGCCCCATCACACCGCGACCTGCAATCCCCTGGCTGGAAGAAGTTTTCTCTGCCAAAGCGGTTGCGCGTGGCGGGGTCGTCCGCCGTTCGGTCCGCGATGTTGAGCGCGAAGTTGGTCGCATGGCCTTTGTCGAGGACGGGCGCCAGCGCGGCTATCATCTGGTGGAATGTGGCGGCCAATGCATCGTGATCTGCAATCAGGGCCGCATACAGATTCTGTGTTGATCGGCGTCAACCCAAGAATTTTCGCCGAAAATTCTTGGGCTGGCACCGTCGGGATTATTCGGCCGCCTGGACGCTCGGGTTGTTCGGGTGCGTCGTCCAGTTGGCATAGTCGCCGACCTTGCGGCCGCTGCGCGGGTCCAGCGTGCCCTTCGACATCGGTACCATGGTGATGCAGTTGTCGACGGGGCAGACATTGACGCACAGGTTGCAGGCCACGCATTCCTCGTCCTTCACGGTGAAGGTACGGTCGGCCGACATGGCGATGGCCTGGTGGCTGGTGTCTTCGCAAGCGGCATAGCAGCGCCCGCACTTGATGCAGTCGTCCTGGTTGATATGCGCCTTGGTGACGTAGTTCAGGTTCAGGTACTGCCAGTCGGTGACGTTCGGCACCGCGCGACCGATCAGGTCGGACATCGCGATCTGCTTGTCGTCGAGGTACTGCGAGAGCCCCGAGATCATTTCCTGCACGATCTTGAAGCCATAGGTCATGGCGGCGGTGCAGACCTGCACGTTGCCCGCGCCAAGGGCCATGAATTCGGCCGCATCGCGCCAGGTGGTGATGCCGCCGATGCCGCTGATCGGCAGGCCACGGGTTTCGGCGGACCGGGCGATCTCGGCCACCATGTTCATCGCGATGGGCTTGACCGCCGGGCCGCAATAGCCGCCGTGGGTGCCCTTGCCGTCGATCATCGGCTCGGGCGAGAAGTCGTCCAGGTTGACCGAAGTGATCGAGTTGATCGTGTTGATGAGGGAAACCGCATCCGCGCCGCCAGCCTTTGCGGCCTCGGCCGGGCGCAGGATGTTGGTTATGTTGGGCGTCAGCTTCACGATGCAGGGCATGCGGGAGTGCTTCTTGACCCAGCGCGTCACCATCTCGATGTATTCCGGCACCTGGCCCACGGCGGACCCCATGCCGCGTTCGGCCATGCCGTGCGGGCAACCGAAGTTCAGCTCCACCCCGTCGGCCTCGGTATCCTCGATCCGGTGCAGGATGTCTTTCCAGCTGTCCTCATCGCAGGGAACCATCAGGCTGATGACCAGCGCGCGGTCCTTCCACTTGCGCTTGACCTCCTTGATCTCCTGCAGGTTCACCTCCAGCGGGCGGTCGGTGATCAGTTCGATGTTGTTCAGGCCCAGAAGGCGACGATCCGCGCCCCAGATCGCGCCGTAGCGGGGACCCGAGACGTTGACGACCGGCGGGCCTTCCGACCCGAGCGTCTTCCAGACCACACCGCCCCAGCCCGCCTCGAAGGCGCGCTCGACGTTGTATTTCTTGTCCGTCGGCGGGGCCGAGGCCAGCCAGAACGGGTTCGGTGACTTGATGCCGATGAAATTGGACGCGAGGTTAGCCATGGGATGCCTCCTTGGCGACAGCTGAGGGGGATGCGATTGAAGTAGGGTGGGCGAAGCGCCCACCACGGCTTAGAACAGCGACCAGATCCAGCCGATGAGATCGCCGCCGACCTGGCCGAGTTTCGGCACGATGAAGGCCCAGGCGATGCAGCCGATCGTGTTCCAGAAGGCAAAGCGCGGGAAGGTCATCCCGCTCATCCCCGCCATCAGGAACACGACAGGCCGGAAGATCGTGGTGAAGTGGCCGATGAAGATCGTCACGGGGCCATACTTGTCGAAGGCGGCTTGCGTCTTGGCGACCCACTCGGGATGATCGCGCAGGGGCCGCATGGTCAGGACGTGGGTGCCGTAGCGACGACCCAGCCAGAAGCTGAAGGTGGACCCGATCAGCGCGCCGATGGTCGCCCCGATCCAGAGCGCCCAGAAGGACAGCGCGCCCGTTGCTGCCAGTGCGCCAACGGCGGCCATGATCGGCGTCGATGGGATGAGGATGGACAGGAAGGCTGTCGTCTCGGCGGCCGCGAACAGCACCATGATAAGCGGGAACCAGGTCTGGTTCTGCTCGATGAAGGTGATGACGCTTTCGGCGAATGCTTCCACAGGCGGCCCTTTCCGGCGCCCCTTCTGGCCCGGCCCAAGGGCGAAGGCAAGGGGATTGCATGGCCATCAGGCCCCCATCAGCCATGCGTGGATCGCCTCGGCGGCGTCCCGACCCTCGGCGACGGCCGTCACCGTCAGGTCCTCGCCCCCCGCCGCGCAGTCGCCGCCGACCCAGACCTTGCCCGAGGGGCCGGAAAGCTTGCCCCCTGCGACCGCAAGACCCTGCGGCGCGCCCTTCAGCGACTGGCCGATGGCCTTGAACACCTGGTCGGCCTTCAGGGTGAAGGTCTCGGGCGACAGGGTCAGGCCGTTCGGGCCGTCCTGGGTATAGGCGAACTCTACCGCTTCGGCATGGCCATTGCCCAGGATGCGGACCGGGGCCGCGTTGTGGATGACGCGAACGCCGGTCTGGACCGCGTGATCCTGTTCGTAGCCCGAGGCCGACATCTTTTCCTGGCCCCGGCGGTAGACGATGGTGACGTTCTCGGCGCCCAGCAGCTTGGACTGGACCGCAGCGTCCACGGCAGTCATGCCACCGCCGATGACGACGACATCGCGGCCAACCGGAAGTTTGGTCAGGTCGGAGGACTGGCGCAGTTCGGCGATGAAATCGACCGCGTCGCGGACCCCGGCCTTGTCCTCGCCCTCCGCCCGGAGAGCGTTCACGCCTGCAAGGCCGAGCCCGAGGAAGACGGCGTCATAGTCGGCCTGCAGCTGGTCAAGCGTCACGTCACGGCCCAGTTCCACGCCGTTGCGGATCTCGATCCCGCCGATCTGGAGGAGCCAGTCGACTTCCTTCTGCGCAAAGCCACCTGTCGCCTTGTAGCTGGCGATGCCGTATTCGTTCAGGCCCCCGGCCTTCGTGCGCCGCTCCAGAACGACGACATCGTGGCCGTGCATGGCCAGCCGGTGGGCACAGGCCAGACCGGCAGGCCCGGCGCCGACGACGGCGATGCGTTTGCCGGTGGGTGCGCCCCGGGTGAATGGGTGCAGGCCCTTGGCCATCGCCGTGTCGGTGGCAAAGCGCTGCAGGCGGCCGATTTCGACAGGTTTGCCCTCGGCAGTTTCGCGGACGCAGGCCTCTTCGCAAAGCGTCTCGGTCGGGCAGACACGGGCACAGATGCCACCGAGGATGTTCTGGCTCCAGATCGTGGTCGCGGCTGCCTCGGGCGTGCCGGTGGCGATCTGGCGGATGAAGAGCGGGATGTCGATCGAGGTCGGGCAGGCCGTGATGCAGGGCGCGTCGTGGCAGAAATAGCAGCGGTCGGCTGCCACCCGGGCCTCGTGCCGGTCGAGCGCGGGCTCGTGATCCGAGAAGTTGCGGGCGATGGCATCTGCGGTCAGGCGGCCGGGGACGATTCCGGGCGTGAGCGGGGTGTTCGACATGGGCTGGGGGCCTCCCTGGCTTATCGTTTGATCGAAGGCTGGCACAGGTCTGATTTTTTATCAAACGGTAAATTTTCATGGACCGCAGTTTTTCGCGCTGCTGCCCGTTTTCCAGGCAGGCGAAGGGGCGCGGCTCGCGCTTTCGCGGCTTTTCAGCCCCGGCAGGTTCGCGTATAAGCGCCAGATACCAGACTGCGGGGGCCTACCGGTCGAACCCGCGCGCGCCCAGGGCAGAGAAGAACAGAGGACCCGATGAGCAAGCAGAACACCGACACCGATGTCGCCTTCATCTCGGCTTTGGCCGAGCTTCTGAACAAGAACGACCTGACCGAACTGTCGGTGAAGCGGGAATATGGCGAGGACGACAGCCTGGAAGTCCGCGTCGTCAAGCAGGCCACCGTCGTGACCGTGGCTGCGGCCCCTGCCCCGGTGTCCTACGCGGCGGCTCCTGCTGCGGCGCCTGCAGCTGCGGCCCCGGCTGCCGCCCCCGCCGCGCCGGAAGACCCGGCCCAGCACCCTGGCGCCGTCACCTCGCCGATGGTCGGCACTGTCTACCTCGCCGCCGAGCCCGGCGCTTCGCCGTTCGTGACCGTGGGCGCGCAAGTTGCGGAAGGCCAGACCGTCCTCATCATCGAGGCCATGAAGACCATGAACCACATCCCCGCGCCGAAGGCGGGCACGGTGAAGCGCATCCTGGTCGAGGACGGCCATCCGGTCGAATACGGCGCCCCCCTGCTGATCATCGAATAAGGGGCGGGAACCCATGTTCGATAAAATCCTGATCGCCAACCGGGGTGAGATCGCGCTGCGCGTGATCCGGGCCTGCCAGGAAATGGGGATCAAGTCGGTCGCCGTCCATTCCACCGCCGACACCGATGCGATGCACGTGCGGATGGCCGATGAATCGGTCTGCATCGGCCCGGCACCGTCTTCGTCCAGCTACCTGTCCAAGGCCGCGATCATCTCGGCCTGCGAGATCACGGGCGCCCAAGCCGTGCACCCAGGCTATGGCTTCCTGTCGGAAAACGCGGCCTTCGCCCAGGCGCTGGAAGATCACGGCATCACCTTCATCGGCCCCAGTGCAGAACACATCCGCATCATGGGCGACAAGATCACTGCAAAGCTCACCGCCAGGGAACTTGGCATTCCGGTCGTTCCCGGTTCGGACGGCGGGGTTCCCGATTTCGATACCGCGAAGATCGTCGCCGAAGAGATCGGCTATCCGGTCATCATCAAGGCCACCGCTGGCGGCGGCGGGCGCGGGATGAAGGTCGCGAAGAACGCCGAAGAGCTGGAAGTTGCCTTCCGCACGGCGCGGTCCGAGGCGAAGAACGCCTTCGGCAACGACGAAGTCTACATGGAGAAATACCTCCAGCGACCGCGCCACATCGAGATCCAGGTCTTCGGCGACGGCAAGGGCGGCGCGGTTCATCTGGGCGAGCGCGACTGTTCCCTCCAGCGGCGGCACCAGAAGGTGTTCGAGGAGGCTCCCGGCCCGGTCATCACGCCGAAGCTGCGCTCCGAGATCGGCATGATCTGCGCCAACGCGATGAAAAAGCTGAAATACATCGGCGCAGGCACGATCGAGTTCCTGTACGAGGACGGGAAGTTCTACTTCATCGAGATGAACACCCGTCTGCAGGTGGAACACCCGGTGACTGAGGGCATCTTCGGCGTCGACCTCGTGCGCGAACAGATCCGTGTGGCCTCGGGCATGGACCTGTCGTTCAGCCAGGACGAGCTGGAGATCAACGGCCACTGCATCGAGGTCCGGATCAACGCCGAGAAGATCCCCGCCTTCAGCCCCTGCCCCGGCCGGATCACCCAGTTCCACGCCCCGGGCGGTCTGGGCGTACGGATGGACAGCGCGATTTACGACGGCTACCGGATCCCACCCTATTATGACAGCCTGATCGGCAAGCTGATTGTCCATGGCCGCGACCGGCCCGAGGCTTTGGCCCGCCTGCGGCGCGCGCTGTCCGAGCTGATCATCGACGGCATCGACACCTCGATCCCGCTGTTCCACATGCTGCTGGCCGAGCCCGATATCCAGAACGGGGAATACAACATCCACTGGCTGGAAAAGTGGCTGGAAAAGCAGTTCGCCTGAAGTAAGGGGGCGTCCGGAACCGGGCGCCCTTCCGCAAAAGTTTTCGAAAACTTTTGCAAAATCCTTCGAAAGATTTTGCGGTGCACGGGACGGCCGACGAGATCACTCCCGACATCCTGCTTCGCGCCTATGCGATGGGCATCTTTCCAATGTCGGATGGCCGAGACGATCCGGAAATCCACTGGGTCGACCCGCGCCGCCGTGGCGTTCTGCCGCTGGGCGGCTTCCATATCTCGCGGTCGCTGGCCAAATGCATCCGGTCGGGGCGGTTCCGCGTGACAGTGGACAGGGACTTTGACACCGTGGTCGAGGCCTGCGCAGACAGGGGGGAAACCTGGATCAGCCACCGGATTCAGCGGCTCTACCTGCAGTTGCACGCCTTGGGATTTGCCCACAGCGTCGAGGTCTGGGAAGGTGAGACGCTTGTCGGTGGGGTCTATGGCGTGACGCTGGGGGCTGCGTTCTTTGGCGAAAGCATGTTTTCGCGCCGGACCGAAGCGTCAAAAGTGGCGCTTGCCAATGCGGTGCATCGCTTGCGCGCCGGTGGGTTTCGCCTCTTTGACACCCAGTTCCTGACGCCGCACCTGGCGTCACTGGGCGGGAGAGAGATTCCTCGGGCCGAGTATCACCGGCAGCTGGCCGAGGCATTGGGTGCGACGGCGGCGTTCGATCCGCCGGGCTATTCGCCGTCGGTCGGATCGGTGGCCTCGGCCGCCGGGGCTTCGGGCAGCACGCAGGACAAGACCCAGACGTCATAACGCGGATGATCAAGCGCAGAAAGCGCGGGGGCAGAGGCCAGCATCCAGCCTGAGAACAGTGGCGTTTCGTTCGCCTCGACCGTGATCGTCAGATGCGCCTCGGAATCCGAGGCGGGGTTGCCGGTGGGATAGCGGCAGCTGTCGAGTTGCACGACCAGGCGGCCGAATTTGGCCGACTGCCCGCGCGACAGCGTCACGTCACCAGTTTCGCTGGTCAGCTTGTCGAGGAACCGCAGCGAGGCACCGTCGGAGTCGGTAAACTCGGGCGCAGCCTCTTGCGCCTGGGCCGGAAGCGCCAGAGCAAGCGCAAGGAAGAGCGCCCTCATGGCGTGGCGGTCTCATTGGCGGCGGTCTCGCCCTCGCCGCCCCCACCCGCGAATTTCATCAGGAGGGTGATCAGGCTGACCGCGCCCTGGGTATCCTCGATCTCGCCGCCCGGTTCGAGGTTCTCCAGCGCCCCGCCGGGCTGAACCTCGACGAAATTGCCCCCGAGAAGGCCCTAGGACGAGATCAGGATCGTAGAATCGACCGGAACGGCGACGTCCTTGCGCATGGTGATGGTCGCATCGGCGAAGAAGGTTTCCGGGTTGAGCCGCAGGTCGGTCACGGTGCCGACCTTGACTCCGGCCAGACGGACATCGGTGCCGACGCTGATGCCTTCAACCGACCGGAAGCTGGCGGTCAGGGGGTAGCTGTCGGCCTCGGCCCCAAGGCCCGCCCCGCGCGCGGCGTAGAGGGTAAAGCCCAGGGCCACGGCCAAAACCGCCGCCCCGGCCAGGATTTCTGCGCGTTCGTAAGCCATTACTCAGGCTGCCAAGCCTCATAGTCGGCCCTTGCAACAGGGTCGGCGCGGCGGATCGAGCCGGGGGGCACATAGGCTGCCTCGGTGCCGGTCAGGTTTTCCTGGTGCGGCTTTTCCCAGGGCTTGTGCTTCAGGGGCTGCTTGGTCGGGGGTTCATCCCAGGTGTAATGCAGCCAGCCGTGCCAGTCAGGCGAGACGCGGGAGGCCTCCATCTCGCCGTTGTAGATCACCCAGCGCCGCTTGCCGTCGCGGGTCTGGTAAAAGACGTTGCCGGCCTCATCCTCGCCCACCTTCACGCCCTTGCGGCTGGTGAAGATCTGGGTGCCGATGGTCTGGCTGTTCCACCAGGTCAAGAGGCGCTTGAGGAAGTACATGGGCGGTCTCCGGTTCGATTGCCCCTGATATGGCGGAAAGCCGGGGCGAGGTCTAGGGGCGAGACGGACCAAAAGAAAAGGCGGGCCAAAGCCCGCCCTTCTTGCCAGGACCGCGACGGCGCTCAGGCCTTCACCGGTTCCTTCTTCTTCGTCTCGGTGTAGACGAGCATCGGCTTGGCGCCGGAGTTCACCGCCTCGTCCTTGACGACGACTTCCTCGACCCCGTCCATGCCAGGCAGTTCGAACATGGTGTCGAGAAGGATGTCCTCCATGATCGAGCGCAAGCCGCGGGCACCGGTCTTGCGCTTGATCGCGCGCTTGGCGATGGCGGTGAGCGCGTCGGAGGTGAAGGTCAGCTTCACGCCCTCGATCTCGAACAGGCGCTGGTATTGCTTGACGAGCGCGTTCTTCGGTTCGGTCAGGATGGTGACCAGCGCGGCTTCGTCCAGGTCGGTCAGGGTGGCGATGACCGGCAGGCGGCCAACGAATTCCGGGATCAGGCCAAACTTGAGCAGATCCTCGGGTTCCAGCTCCTTGAAAAGCTCACCCACGGTGCGCTCTTCCGGGCCCTTCACATCGGCGCCGAAGCCGATGCCAGACCCCTTGTTCCGCTGCGCGATGATCTTTTCCAGACCCGCAAAAGCGCCGCCACAGATGAAGAGGATGTTCGTGGTGTCCACCTGCAGGAATTCCTGCTGCGGATGCGTGCGGC
>JBJTSJ010000550.1:0-4443 GCA_046076605.1 Tabrizicola sp. | reverse complement strand
GGTCTCTCCCCCGAGCAAACCGAAGTCGTGATGGGCTTCACCACCGCCAAGCGCGACACGGGGGCCGCAACGGTGGCCCGACTGCGGGAACTGGTGGGGACCTCGCAAATCGGGGCCGAGGGCGTCTAGGAACTGGAAGCCATCGCGGCGCTGCTGGATGCGCAGGGCTATGGGCCGGACCGGATCGTGCTGGACCCAGGCGTGGTGCGGGGCCTCGGTTACTATACCGGGCCGGTCTACGAGGCAGAGCTGACCTTCGAAATCCTCGACGAAAAGGGCCGCAAGCGGCAGTTCGGGTCGGTCGCCGGCGGTGGGCGATACGACGGGCTGGTGAAGCGGTTCACTGGGCAGGATGTCCCGGCGACCGGGGTTTCGATAGGGGTGGACCGTCTGCTGGCCGCTCTGCGGGCCAAGGGGCGGGTTTCCGGCGATGTGGCGGGGCCGGTGGTCGTCACCGTGATGGATCGCGACCGGATGGCCGATTACATGGCGATGGTGGGAGAGCTGCGGTTGGCGGGGATCCGGGCAGAGGTCTATCTGGGCAACCCGAAGAACTTCGGCAACCAGCTGAAGTATGCGGACAAGCGGGCTTCTCCGGTGGCGGTGATCCAGGGCGGGAACGAGGCCGACAAGGGAACCGTTATCCTGAAAGACCTGATCCTCGGCGCGAAAATCGCCGAAAGCGCGACGCTGGAGGAGTGGAAGGATCGGCCGGCCCAGGTCGAGGTGCCTCGGTCGGACCTGGTGGCGGCCGTCAGAAAGATGCTGGGTCAATGACGCCGAAGGCGGCGATCCGGGCTGAGGGGGAGAGGCTTCTCGAAGCCTTCGTTGCCGCTGGGGCAGTGCCGGTCGAGGCGGATGTGCTGCAACCGGCGGGGACGCTGCTGGACCTTTACGGAGAGGACATCCGGGCGCGGGCCTATGTGACGGATGATCCTGTCAGGGGCGAGATGATGCTGCGGCCGGACTTCACCGTTCCGGTGGTGCAGGCGCACATGGCGCATGGGGCGGAACCGGCGCGTTACGCCTATCTGGGCGAGGTGTTCCGCAAGCAGATGCGCGGGTCGGGGCGGGCCTCCGAATACCTGCAAGTTGGGTATGAGGTCTTCGACCGGGCCTCGCCTGAGGCGGCGGATGCCGAGGTGTTTGCCCTGTTTCGCGACCTGCTGGCCGGGCTGGATCTGCGCCCGGTGACGGGGGACATCGGTATCCTGATGGCCGCGGTCCGTGGACTGGAGACGACGGAGCGGCGGAAGGCGGCTTTGCTGCGACATGTCTGGCGGCCCTCGCGGTTCAAGGCGCTTCTGGACCGGTTCGCGGGGCGCGCGCCGGTGCCTGCGGGGCGGGTGGCGCTCTTGGAGCGGTTGAAGGCGGGGACGCCGGATCAGCTGGTCGAGGAGGCGGGGGCGTTTGTCGGCATGCGCTCTGCCGAAGAGATTGTCGCGCGGGCCGAGGCCTTGGTCGCGGATGCCGAGACGCCACCGATCAAGGCGACCGAAGCGGCGTTGCTGTATGACCTGTTATCGTTGGAGGCCCCGGCGGCCCATGCCCTGATTCACCTGCGCGGGATCACCCCGCTGCTTCCGGCGATCGGCCCGGCGGTGGACCGGTTTGCGGCGCGGCTGGAGGCGCTGGAGGCGCGCGGGGTGGATGTGGCGACGCTGGCCTTCGAGGCAAGCCACGGGCGGACGGCTTTGGAATACTATGACGGGTTCGTCTTCAGCTTCCTGACGGACGGTATGCCTCCGGTAGCCTCGGGCGGGCGCTATGACGCACTGACGGCGGTGCTGGGGGCAGGGGCCTTCATCCCGGCAGTTGGTGGGGTGATCCGTCCGGGTCTGGTCGCGCGGCTGAAGGGGGCGGTGGCATGATCCGGATCGGTGTGCCGTCGAAGGGGCGGCTGATGCAAGACACCTTCGACTGGTTCGGCGCGCGCGGCGTGGTGATGAAGCGCGCAGGCTCGGACCGGGAATACTCTGGCGTGATCGAGGGCGTCGACGGGGTGGTCCCGGTGCTGCTGTCTGCCGGGGAAGTCCCGCGCGAGCTGGCTGCGGGGCGCATTCATCTGGGGGTCACCGGGTCGGACCTGGTGCGCGAGCAACTGGGCGAGGACGAGGTGGCAGAGGTCGCGAAGCTGGGGTTCGGCCATGCCGACCTTGTGATCGCAGTGCCGAACGTCTGGATCGATGTCGAGACGGTGGACGATCTGGACGCCGCGGCGGCGGGGTTCAGGAAGGCACACGGGCATCGGCTGCGGATTGCCACCAAGTATCATCGGCTGGTGCGGGATTTCCTGCAAGCGCAAGGGGTTGCGGATTACCAGCTGGTCGACAGCCAGGGCGCGACCGAGGGGACGGTGAAGAACGGGACTGCGGAGTGTATCGCGGACATCACCTCGTCCGGTGAGACGCTGCGGGCGAACCATTTGCGCATCCTGTCGGACGGGCTGATCCATTCGAGCCAGGCGGTGCTTTGGGCGAGCCGGGTCGCGGAGTGGTCGGCTGAGGACCAGGCGGCCTATGCGGGATTGGCGGCGAAGCTTGGTGTGCAGGCGCGGCCCTTCTGAACCCGCTCGTCGGGGGACTTCGTCCCTCCTCGCTGGACGTCCGCGACGAGAAGCCGAAGGCGAACGAAGAGCTTACCGTCGTGCGAGAGCAACTCCGATCCCGGCCAGCGCCATCCCGGCCCAGGCAAGGGGTGGCATCGCCTCACCCAATAGCGGCCAGGCGAAGACGGCCGAGAGCGGCGGGACGAGGTAGAAGAGCGCGGACACCCGGGCGACCTCTCCTGCGCGGATCATCGCGAGGAGAAGGGTGATCGAGATGAGTGAGTTGCCGATGACCAGGTAGGCCAGGGTCGCCCAGAGCTCGGGCGTCCAGTCGGCGTGCAGACCCTCGGTCGCAAGGGCGAGCGGTAGGGTGAAAAGCGCGCCCACGGCGTACTGGATCAGGTTGGCGGGAACCGGGTGGGTCGTCACGCCGAAGCGCTTTTCGTAGAGCGTAGCGGCGGTCATGCCGATGAGGCCCCCGACTGCGGCAAGGACGCCGAGGGGCGGTTCATGCGCGATGCCCGACCGGGCGAGGATCACCGTGACGGCTCCCGTCAGGCCGAGCGCAAGGCCGATCCAGCGGGCGCGGCTGACGGTCTCACCGACCATCATGGGGGCGATTAGGCTGACCAGGATCGGTTGCAGGCAAACGATGATCGCTACCCCGCCCGCCGAGACGCCGGACTTGAAAGCGATGTAGCAGAGGCCGAAGTAGGCGACCTGGATCAGGAAGCCGACCACGGCGATGTCCCAGGCGGCGCGGCCCTTGGGGAAGTCCGGTTTCAGGAGGGGGATCAGCGGAAGGAGGACGAGGACCGCGATGCAGTAGCGCAGCGCAAGAAGGGTGAAGGGCCCGGCGTGCTGCAGGCCGATCTTGGCGATGGCGAAGCCCGCGGACCAAAGGAGAAGGAAGATGATCGGCGCGGCGAGGAGGAGCGGGCGGGGCATGTCCTGTTCATGGCCTGAGCGGTCGGGAATGAAAAGCCCGTTGACCTTTCGCAGCCCCGCCTAACTTGTCTGGCAGCAACCATGAAGACCGCGATGATCCGCCTGACTGCCCTTGCCCTTCTGGCCCTAGCCGCCCCGGCCTTTGCCGAAACCCTCGCCACCGGGGCCGAGATCACCGCGGCGATCAGCGGCAACACGGTGCAGGGGAGCATGACGGCCAGTGGCGCCTATACCGAGTTCTATGCGGCCGACGGCGCCATCAAGGGCGACGGCTACTCCGGCACCTGGACGGTCGAGGGCGACACGATGTGCTTTGACTACGGCGAGGGCAAGGATTGCTGGGGCGTCCGCATCGACGGCGAGGCGGTGACCTGGGTACAGGATGGCAAGGACGGCGGCACGGGCACGATCGTCGCGGGGAACCCGAACAACTACTAGTGCAAGCCCAGTTCGGCCAGCGCCTGCGCCAGTTTTGGCGGTAGCGGATCGTCCTTGGCGCGGCCTTTCGGAAGGTCGCGCGGGGCCTCTTTCGGGTCGAGGTAGCGCCAGCCCTGGAACGGCCTCCGTGGGGCGGCTTCGGTGCGAATGACTTCAAGGTCGAGAATAAGGGCACAGCGCGGGATGCCGTCGCCGAGGTTCACCTCCTGCAGGTCGGTGATCCGCTGGCGGCACAGGATCACGCCCTTGATGACCCAGTAGAGTGATCCCTCCAGGACATCGGCCTCACGTTTCGGCCACATGCGGGTGACGTGGATCGCGCGGCCTTCGGGCCAGTGCGGGCGCTGGCTGCGCTGCCAGTCCAAAATGTCCTCGACCGAGTCGGCGCCGACGCAGAGTTTCAGGAGGTTGATCATGCTGTCGATCATAGGGCCTGCGGCTGGGGCTTCAAGTAGACCCGAGGGGGTTCGGGGCGTATCTTGGGTCCTTCGTTCCAGTTATCCACAACA
>JBJTSJ010000549.1:0-12391 GCA_046076605.1 Tabrizicola sp. | reverse complement strand
GGTGGTTTTCCCGGCGCCGGTTGGGCCGAGGAGGACGACGAAGGCTCCCGAGGGGATGGTCATGGAGACATCCTGCAGGGCCTTGGTGGCGCCGTAGGATTTTGACAGGTTCAGAAGCTGGACCTCAGCCATGGTGGACCCCGGCATTGGCGGCGGTGCGGAGGGCGCGGCCGGTGGTGGCGTCGAAGAGCGAGAGGCGGGGGGCGTTGAGGTGGAGGCCGGTGAGGTCTCCAGTCCTTGCGGGGGTGGTGGAGGGAGTGCGGGCTTTCACGGGGCCGAAGGGGGTGGAGAGGGTGACGATCTGGGTGGTGCCGAGGTACTCGGTGGCCTCGATCCGGCCCTTGAGTGCGCCGGTGTCGGAGAGGGCGACGTGTTCGGGGCGGACGCCGAGGACGAGTTGGCCGGACGCGGGTTCGTGGAGTTGGGGGAGGTTTATCGGGGTGTCGCCTAGTGTGACGCTCTCGGACCCGGCGGTGGCGGTGCCTTCGAAGCGCAGGAAGTTCATCGCGGGGCTGCCGATGAAGTCGGCGACAAACAGGGTCGCGGGGTGGTCGTAGATGTCCTGCGGCGTGCCGAACTGTTCGACCACGCCGTGGTTCATCACCACGATCTTGTCGCCCATCTGCATCGCCTCCAGCTGGTCGTGGGACGTAGACGGTGGTGGCGTGCATGCGGTCGTGCAGGGCGCGAAGTTCCTCGGCCATGATCTCGCGGAATTCGGCGTCAAGCGCGCCGAGGGGTTCGTCCATCATGAAGGCCTTGGGGTTCCGCACGATGGCGCGGCCCAGGGCGACGCGCTGGCGGTCGCCACCGGACAGGCCGCCGACGGGTTTGTCGAGCATGTGGTCGATGCGGAGGATCTTTGCGACCTCGGCCACCTTGCGCTGGACTTCCGCCTTCGGGACGCCTTGGGAAACAAGGGGATAGGCGATGTTCTTGCGGACGTTCATGTGCGGGTAGAGGGCGAACATCTGGAAGACCATGGCGATGTCGCGCTGGGAGGCGGGGCGTTGCGACACATCCTCGCCATCGATCAGGATCTCGCCGGAGGTGGGGAGTTCGAGGCCCGCGATCATCCGGAGCGTCGTGGTCTTGCCGCAGCCCGAGGGGCCGAGGAGCATGAAGAACTCGCCGTCCCTGATGGTGAAGCTGGAGCCCTTCACGGCGGTGAAGGCGCCGAATTCCTTGCGGAGGTTTCTGATGACGATTTCGGCCATGTTATTCCGGGAAATGCGAGACGACGATGAACATCACCGTGCCGACAAGGGTGACAAGGAAGGACCAGGTGTAGGCCCAGAGGAAGAAGGGCTGCATCAGCATGACGACGCCAAGTGCGATGAGGATCGTGGCGAGCATCTCCCACGGGCCGCGGCGGAGGCGGAGGAGGCCGGAGAAAAACGTGGTCATGGCGTCAGACCTTCGCGGTGGGTCTTGGAAAGGCGGGCGCGGACTTCGGCGCCAAGCCGGGTGACAAGCTCTTCCGCGCCTTCGATGTGGTCGAGGTCGGAGACGCCAGTGCCGGCGTAAAGGTAGCCACCAAGCGGATCGCCCACGGCCGCGGGTCCCGGCGGCATATCGCAGTAGCGGACATAGTCGGAGCCGTTCTGGTGGAACACGATCTCGCCCTCTCCCGGTCGGTGCGGCGGCTGTGGTGAGCCTGCTGCCTCCCAGGTTGTGAAGGTGGAATTGCGCAGAACGCGGTGCATGGCATGCGGCCAGTCGATATCGAAACAGTTGGTGAAGGCAGTGTCCCCGGAGCTGGCGGCAAGGAGGGCGGCCTTGTAGTCCGGATGGATCGCGGCCTCATGCGTGGCAAGAAATCGCGTGCCGAGCATGACCCCGGCGGCGCCTGCGGCGATGACCTGCTGAATGGCGGCAGGGCTCGCGATGCCACCAGCGACGACGACGGGGACGTCCCTGGCAATGGCCAGGACCTGCGGTAGAAGCGTCGCGAGGGGCGTGGTGCCCTGCACATGGCCCCCGGCTTCAACCCCTTGGGCGATCAGGAAATCCGCGCCGGCGTCGATCGCCCGGCGGGCGCCTTCGGCATTACCGATCTGGACGCCGACGCGAGTTCCGACCTTATGGGCCCGGGCGATGCGCGCCGCGTCGAGGCCCCAGGACAGGGTGACGACGGGGCAACCGGCTTCGAGTGCAGCATCATACCCTTCACAGGGGAAATGCAGCACGAAATTCGTGAAGAACGGCTTTCCCGGCAGCACCTTGCGAAGGCTTGCGACCCTGTCCGCCACCTCGTCCGGGCTGGACCAGGTCAGGGCAAGCCCGCCGAGGCCACCGGCGCGGCAGACTGCGGTGACGAGCTCTGGCGTGGCCGCCGACCCGATGGGGGCCTGGATGATCGGCAGGTCCTGGCCGGTCAGCGCCAGCAGCCGTTGGACGGGGGACGGAAAGGTCATTTGCGCACCGCCCCGAAGGTGATCCCGCGCAGGAGGTGTTTGCGGAGGAGAATGGTGAAGATCATCACCGGCAAAAGGAACAGCGTCGCTCCGGCGGCCACGGCGGGCCAGTCCTGGCCGCCGACGCCGATGATCGTCGGGATGAAGGGCGGCGCGGTCTGGGCGTTGCCCGAGGTGAGGAGGACGGCGAAGGCGTATTCGTTCCAGGCGAAGATCAGGCAGAAGATCGCGGTACTGGCGATGCCGGTGGCGGCCTGGGGCAGGACGACCTTCCGGAAGGCCTGGAACCGGGTGTAGCCGTCGATCAGCGCGGCCTCTTCGTATTCGCGCGGGATTTCGTCAATGAAGCCCTTCAACAGCCAGACGGCGAGCGAGATGTTCACGGCCGTATAAAGGAGGATCATCCCGAGATGCGTGTCGCTGAGGCCCAGCTCGCGGTACATGAGGTAAATCGGGATCGCGACGGCAATCGGCGGCATCATCCGGGTGGAGAGGATGAAGAACAGAAGGTCGTCCTTCAGCGGCACCTTGAAGCGGCTGAAGGCATAGGCGGCGAGGGTCCCGAGGATGATCGAGAGGGCAGTGGACCCAAAACCGATGATGACCGAGTTCATGAACCGCTCACCGAACCGGCTGGGGCCGGTGATGATCGTGCCCTGGCGGCGCGCGATTTCCTCCATCAGGCCGTCGGGCGGGGGCAGGTTTTCAAGCTCTGACACGGCAGGGCGGGTGCGGGTGGTGAAGAGGTTCACATAGCCCTCGACCGTCGGGTCGAAAAAGACCTTGGGCGGATAGGAGATCGAGTCCGGGCCGGTCTTGAAGCTGGTGGAGATGATCCAGACCAGCGGCAGGAGAGTGATGATCGTGTAGAGCGAGACCAGAAGGCCTGCGGCCCATTTCGAGGTCTTGGTAGGCTCGGTGACGGAATAGGCGCTCATCTCAGCGTTCCTTAACTTTGTTGAGCGCCTTCACGTAGATCGAGGCGAGGCCGAAGACGGTGACGAAGAGGATGATCGCATAGGCCGAGGAATAGCCGGTGCGCCATTTCTCGAAGGCCTCGCGCTTGAGGTCGATGGAGGTCAGCAGCGTCTCGCTGCCCGGACCGCCGCCGGTCAGAAGGTTGACCATGTCGAACATCTTGAAGTTCTCGATCCCGCGGAACAGGACGGCGAGCATCAGGAAGGGCAGCACCATCGGCACGGTGATGGTCCAGAACTGCCGCCATTTCGATGCGCGGTCGACCTCTGCCGCCTCATAGATGTAGTCGGGGATGGACCGCAGGCCCGCAAGGCAGATCAGCATGACGAAGGGCGTCCACATCCAGGTGTCGACGACGACGATCGACCAGGGGGCGAGGCCTCCGGGTCCGAGCATCGAGAAGCTGGCGGCGGGAATGCCGGTGAAGAATTCGACGATGTAGTTCACCACGCCGATCTGCGGCTGGTAGAGGAAGGTCCAGAAGTTGCCGACGACGGCGGGGGACAGCATCATCGGAAGGACGATCAGAGTCGTCAGGATGTCGTTGCCCTTGAACTTGCGGTTGATGAGCCAGGCGAGGGTAAAGCCGATCAGGACCTGGAAGGAGATCGTCCAGATCAGGAAATGCGCCGTCGTGGTCATGTTCGACCAGATGTCTTCGTCGGTCAGGATACGCTCATAGTTGCGCAGGCCGACCCACTTGACCTCGGCGTTGGGCTTGTTCGCGGCGTAGTTGGTGAACGAGAGGCGGATGGTCCAGATCAGCGGGAAGATATTGATCGCGAGGAGGAGGAAGATCGTGGGGGCCACGAAGATCCAGGCGACGGTGCGGTCCGACAGCCCGCGCACCTTGCGGGCGAGGGTCGGCGGGGTGGCCGCTGCGGCGATGTCGATGGGGTTTGCCATGATCCGGGTTCCGTCGGGGAATGCGCCCCCAGCCTACCCTCTTGCGACAAAGAGGGAAGTTTCTTGAGGGTCACCCCTCTCCCACTGCGGGAGAGGGGCGTTTCGTGGTGAATGGGCGACCCCGGATCAGGTCCGGGGTCTGACGGCGTAAGCTGCCGTTACAGCTTGCCTTCGTCCTCGAAGACTTCGGTCCAGTCGGCAATCAGGCCGTCCAGCGCCTCTTTCGCGGTGCCGTTGCCGGCGACCACATAGTCATGGATGCGGGCCTGCGAGGCCTGCAGAAGCGAGGCGTAGGAGGGCTCGGCCCAGAAGTCTTTCACGATGGCCATCGAGTCGAGGAAGGTCTGCGCATAGGGCTGGCTTGTGGCGAAGCTTGGGTCTTCGACCACGGCGCGCAGGCAGGAGAAGCCGCCCATCGACCACCACTTTTCCTGGACGTCCTGCTGGGCGAACCATTTGATGTAGGCAAGCGCGCCGTCCATGTTGTCGGTGTTGGCGACGACGCTGATGCCCTGACCACCCAGTTGGGCGAAACGCTCGCCGTTCGGGCCGGCCGGGTTCACCAGATAGCCGGTCTTGCCACCGCCGACGTTGGGGTCGACCTCGAAGCCCGGCCAGGTGAAGGCGAAGTTCATCTGCAGCGCGACCTGGCCCGATTTGTAGGCGTCGATGCCTTCGCCCATGTAGGTGTTGGACGTGCCCGGCGCGACGCAGCAGTCATAGAGCGACTTGTAGAACTCCAGCCCCGCGACCGAGCCTTCGGAGTTCACGAAGCCTTCCATCTCGTAGGGCTTGTCGGGGTTGTCGTACTTGAAGCCGAAGGAATAGAGCACGTCCATCGCGCCCATCGTGATGCCTTCGGACCCGCGCTCGGTGTAGATCGAGGCGCCGTAGACCGTCTTGCCGTCGATGTCGCGGCCCTGGAAGAATTCGGCCACTTCCTTCAGTTCCGCCATCGTGGCGGGCGGCGTCAGGTCGCGGCCGGTCTTTTCCTTGAAGGCGGCCTGGATTTCCGGGCGTTCGAACCAGTCCTTGCGGTAGGTCCAGCCGACCACGTCACCGAAGGCGGGCAGCGACCAGTAGTTGGGCGTGTTCTTCGGCCATTCCGAATAGCCCGTCACCGTGGCGGGGACGAAGGCGTCCATCGAGATGCCTTCGGCGGCGAAGAAGTCGTTCAGCTTGACGTACCAGCCGTTTTCAGCCGCGCCGCCGATCCACTGGCTGTCGCCGATCATCAGGTCACACAGCTGGCCGCCCGAGTTGAGTTCGTTCAGCATCCGGTCGGCGAAGTTGGGCCACGGCACGAACTCGAAGTTCATCTTGGTGCCGGATTGCGCCTCGAAGTCCTTGGACAGTTCCACGAGCGCGTTCGCCGGGTCCCATGCGGCCCAGCAGAGGGTCAGTTCGCTGCCCTGAGCACTGGCCTGGGTTGCCCAGACCAGCGCGATTGCCGCCGATGCGGCGAGTGTCGTCCGTTTCATGCATTCCTCCCGGGTTGATGGAAATGGACCCGTTGCCGGGCCTTCTTTGGATTGAGGTGACCATAGGCAGAAGGTGGCGGGGCTGTAAAGCAATTTTGAGGAACGTACCTCATTCTCTCGCTCAAGGCCGGATCAAACCGATTTGGGGCGGTTTCAGGCGACCTTTTCCATGCCGGTCTCGCCGGGCTGTTCGGGTAGGGCGGGCAGGTTTTCGCGCAGGACGATCTCGATTCGAATCTGTTCCTGACCCTCATCCAGTGGCTGATTGTCGGCCTTGGCGCGCAGCACGCGCAGGGTCGAGCGGGCAAGATGGCCAAGGTTCTGGGTGATGACCGCGCTGATGCTGCTGGTGACCAAAGCTTCGCGGACATGGGGGGTCAGTTCGTGGCAGATCACGGTCAGCTTTCCGGAAAGACCCATATCCTCAATGACTTGGGTCAACATCCGGTTGCCGTCGCCCATCGCGTAGATGCCCCGGATCTGCGGCGCGTTCGCCAGCATTTCGGTCACGACCTGGCGCAGGGTGGTGGTCGAGCCGTGGGTTTCGAGCGACTGCAGCACCTCGATCCCGGGAAAGTCGCGCTGCATCACCTCGTCAAAGCCGCGGCGGCGTTCGATCATGTCGCGGGCGAGAAGCGACTGGCCGAGGACCATGACTTGTCCCGCGCCCTGGCCCAAAAAGCGGCCCATGAGGACCCCGGCGGTCCGGCCTGCGGCGCGGTTGTCGATGCCGACAAAATGGTCGCAGCCTGCGTTCGGCAGATCCGAGACCAGCGCGACGACCGGAATCCCGCGGGTGCGCAACTGGCGGACGGCATCGCGCAGGACCGGGGTTTCCGGTGCCATCAGCGCGACGCCAACATAGTCGCGGTCCGGCAGTCGGGCCAGCAGGGCTGCCAGCGCATGCGGGTCCTCGGCAGGGAAGCGGTGCAGGCGCAATTCGGTCCGGCTGGTTGCGGCCATCGATCCGGCTTCGGTCAAGGCTTCTGCAAGTGATTGAATGAATTGACTTTCCGTGTCAGGCATCACAACGGCTACACGGTAGGTGCGGCCCCGAGCAAGGTTGGCAGCGGTCAGGTCGCGGACATAGCCGAGCTTTGCAATCGCCTCGTTCACCGCGCGGATGGTCTTTTCCCGCACGCCGGGACGGGCGTTCAGGACACGGTCGACCGTTGCAAGGCTGACACCAGCCTCGCGGGCGATATCGATGACGGTTGGCCGCAAGATGGGCTCCAGGTTTCCTGGGGACAGTATCGGATGCCGGGTGAGGTACGTCAATCAACTATGCGCGGCACCAAAGCGCCGGTTCGGGTGGATTTCCCGGGTGCCCGACGCTAGCCTGTGCCGGCAACGGGGGAGATGCGCATGACACGGACGGTCCTGCTTTACGGTGACAGCAACACGCATGGCACGATGCCGGTGCTGGAGCTGGGGTCTGGCGACCGGTTCGGGCGCGAAGAGCGCTGGGCGGGGCGGCTGGCAAAGCTTCTGCCCGACTGGGAGGTCATCAACGAGGGTCTGCCAGGCCGCACGACGGTGCATGATGACCCGGTGGAAGGGGCGCACCGGAACGGGCTGACGGTGCTGCCCGCGCTGCTGGAAAGCCACAAGCCGGTTGACGTGGTGCTGCTGATGCTGGGCACGAATGACCTGAAGCCGCGCTTTTCGGTCGGTGCGGCCGACATTGCCCTGTCGCTGGAGCGGCTGGTGCGGGTGATCCGGGCGTCACAATGCGGCCCGGACAATAGCGCACCCGGAGTGCTGCTGGTCGCGCCGCCGCCGATCGTCGAGGTAGGCTGTCTGGCCGACATGTTCGCGGGCGGGGCGGCGAAGTCGGAAGCTCTGGCACGCGAGATCGCGGCGGCGGCCAGGCGGGCAGGGGTGCCGTTTCTGGATGGGGGGCAGGTGGTGAAGGTGTCGCCCATCGACGGCATCCACTATGACGCCGAGGCGAACCCCAGGCTGGCCGAGGCGTTTGCCAAAGCGATCAGGGCGCATTTCCCCTGATCCGGTCGGATTTCTGCTGGAACGCGGGGCCCTCGGGGCGCAAGCTGATGCGAGGAGGCCCCCATGACCCAGCACGATCCCTCGCTTGCCATTGCGGAACTGCGCGCCAATGTCGGCGTCCCCTTCGAACGCGCGCGGGCGATGCCGAAGGCGGTCTACACCTCTGTGGACTTTGCCGACGCTGAACAGCGGCACATCTTTGCCAGGGAATGGCTCTGCGCGGGCCGGGCGGATGCGCTGCCGAACCCGGGCGACTACCTGACGATGGAGATCGGGGGTGAGCCGATCATCATCCTGCGCGACCGCGAAGGGGCGCTGCGGGGGATGTCCAACGTCTGCCGCCACCGGATGAGCACGCTGCTAGAAGGCCGGGGCAATGTGCGGTCCATCGTCTGCCCCTATCACGCCTGGACTTACAACCTGGATGGCTCGCTTCGGGGCGCGCCCGCGATGGCGCGGAACGATGCGTTCTGCAAGGAGGACGTGAAGCTGCCGCCCGTCCGGGTCGATGACTGGCTAGGCTGGATCATGGTCACGCTGAACCCGGACGCGGCGCCCCCGTCGGAACGGCTGGCCGGGGTAGAGCGGCTGGTCGGGCACCTGCCGATGGCGGGTTATCGTGAGGTCTTCCGCGAAGAATTCCGCTGGGACACCAACTGGAAGGTCCTGGCCGAGAACTTCATGGAAAGCTACCACCTGCCGGTCTGCCATGCCGGAACCATAGGCGGTGCGAGCGACCTGAACCAGATGGAATGCCCGCCGGGGGAAGAGGCGTTCAACTACCACTGGATCGTGAAGAATGATTCCGTGCCGCTGGCCTTGGCGCATCCGTCGAACACGGTGTTGCAGGGGGATGACCGGCGGATCACCTGGCTGCTGGCGATCTACCCGTCGCTTCTGATCACGCTGACGCCCGGGTATTTCTGGTACCTGTCGCTGACGCCCGACGGGCCGGGGTCGGTGAAGGTGCTGTTCGGTGGCGGGATGAGTGCCGAGTGGATGGCCGACCCCGAGGCGCCCGCGCATCTGGCGAAGGTGAAGGCATTGCTCGACGATGTGAACGTCGAGGACAAGGGCTGCGTCGAACGGGTGTGGAAGGGGCTTTGCGCGGGGATGTCCGCCCCGGGGGCGTTAAGCCATCTGGAACGGCCGAACTACGATTTCGCCCGATATATCGCGGGGATGATGCCGTAGGCGGGGTTGACCCCGGCGCTTTGCGGGTCACCTATCGGCGCATGACGAAGACCGCCCTGATCGTGGCCCATGGCCAGCCCTCCGACCCCCGCCCTGCCGGGGCCGCGCTGGAGGGTTTGGCCGCACGGGTGCAGGCGCTGTTGCCCGGCTGGGAGGTGCTTGCCGCGACACTGGCCGAAGACGGCGCGATGGCGAAGGCTGTTGCGGGCCGCATGGGGGGCGTGGTCTTCCCGATGTTCATGGCGGGGGGCTGGTTCACCAAGGTTCAGATCCCGAAGAAGCTGGCCGAGGCGGGGGCCATGGGATGGACGGTGCTGGAACCGTTCGGCTGCGATCCGCTGGTGCATGACCTCTGCGTGACGCTTGCACGCGAGGCGGGGGAGGGGCGGGTGATCCTGGCCGCGCATGGGTCGTTCAAGTCCGCCGCGCCGTCGGACATCGCCTTCCATGTGGCGGGCCGGATCGCGACAGAGGCCGGGGCGGCAGTCGAGGCAGGGTTCATCGATCAGGACCCGCAGCTGTCCAGCCTGACGGGCGGGGCAGGGGTCTGCCTGCCATTCTTCGCGGCCGAGGGCGGGCATGTGAGCGATGACATCCCAGCAGCCTTGGCAGAAGCCGGGTTCACGGGAACCATCCTGCCGCCTGTGGGGCTGGACGAACGGGTCCCGGGGATCATCGCGGCGGCGATCTTGCGGGGCGTGCCGGTCTGCGCGGGGGCCTGCCGCTGGGCAAGGGGACAGGCTTAGCCTCAGTCGTGTTTCGGCACTTTGCCCGAGGGCGCACGGTAGGGGCGGGTCACGTCGTCCAGCCGCACTTCCAGCGCCTCAACCTCCAGCGCGATGGCCCCGTCGCCGGCCAGCACCAGCGTCAGCCGCCCTGCGCCCTCCGCGCCGGGAGTAAAGTCCAGGGACAGCAGCGACAGGATCAGGTCCTTGTCCGTCCGGTCAAAGCCATGCGTGCGGACCTTCAGCACGTCCTCGACCACCATGACCGAGCGCACCCGTTCATAGGCGCGGCCAACCTGTTCGGCCTCCGCCCGGTCCTCCCACCGAAAGCGGTTCAGCATCAGGGCAAAGCGGCGACGTTTGGCGTCGTACTTGAGTTCCGTCACCGGCAGGACGGCATCCTGCACCAGGGTCGAGATGACCTTCAGGTCATCCCCATCCTGCGCGATCAGCCGCAACGGGCCTTCGCCACCGTCCTGAAACCGGGCGTCGGTCATGCCTGGATGCGCTCGATATGCGCCCCGCAGGCGCGGAGCTTTTCCTCGACCCGCTCATAGCCGCGATCCAGGTGATAGACGCGGGAGACGACGGTTTCGCCTTCCGCCGCCAGCCCCGCGAGGATCAGGCTGACCGAGGCCCGCAGGTCCGTCGCCATGACGGGCGCGCCTTTCAGCTTTTCGACGCCGGTCACGGTGGCGGTGCCGCCATGGACGTCGATCTTCGCGCCCATCCGGATCAGTTCGGGGGCATGCATGAAGCGGTTCTCGAAGATCTTCTCTTCCAGCACGCTGGTGCCATCCGCCGTGCAGAGCAGCGCCATCATCTGCGCCTGCAAGTCGGTCGGGAAGCCGGGGAAGGGTTCGGTGGTGACATCGACGGCCTTCACCCGCCCGTTCTTGCGCGCGACCTTCAGGCCCCGGTTGGTCTGGGTCACCGAAACCCCCGCAGCGTCCAGTTTCTCGGCGAATGCGCCGACCAGATCCAGCGTCCCGCCGATGCATTCCACCTCACCGCCGCAGATCGCGGGGACGAGCATATAGGTGCCCAGTTCGATCCGGTCGGTTACGACCTGGTGTGTGGCCCCGCCCAGCCGGTCCACGCCCTCGATGGTGATGGTTGCGGTCCCCTCGCCCTCGATCTTCGCGCCCATCTTCTTCAGGCAGCGGGCGAGGTCGACGATCTCGGGCTCTTTCGCCGCGTTCTTCAGGACCGTGGTGCCCTTGGCGAGCGTCGCCGCCATCAGCGCGTTTTCCGTGGCGCCGACCGAGACGAAGGGGAATTCGACGACCGCGCCCTTGAGGCGGCCACCGGGGGCATTGGCATGGACATAGCCGTCGCGCAGGTCAAGGTCCGCGCCCATCGCCTCCAGCGCCTTCAGGTGCAGGTCGACGGGCCGCGCGCCGATGGCACAGCCGCCGGGCAGCGAGACGACCGCATGGCCATAGCGGGCCAGCATCGGGCCCAAGACCAGGATCGAGGCGCGCATCTTGCGGACGATGTCGTAGTCGGCCTTGTGGTTGGTGATCGAATGCGAGGACAGGGCCAGCACCAGCCCGTCCTGCAGGGACGCGACCTCGGCCCCCAGCGACTGCAGCAGTTGCGTCATTGTCCGGATGTCCGACAGGCGCGGGGCGTTGGTCAGCGTCAGCGGCTCATCCGACAACAGGGTCGCGGGCATCAACGTGAGACAGGCGTTTTTCGCCCCCGCGATCGGGATCGCCCCTGACAAGGCCCCGTTGCCGCGCACCAGAATCGAATCCATCTGCCCTACTCCTTGTCCTCGGTGTCCCCGGCCGCGTCTTCGGCGGTCCGAGCCTTTGCCTGTGCCTTCCGCCGCGCCATATTGGCCTTGAGCGCCGCCTTCAGCCGGTCTTCCCGGGAAAGGGCGCGGTCAGGTTTCCGGGACTTTTCGCCAGGCGAGGGGTCCGAGGGGCTGCGCATGCCGAAAGCTTCTACCCCAAGGGCGTGGGTGGGTCCAGAGAGGGTCCGGATTTCCCGCCCAAACCCCCTTGCGCCCCGTTTCGATTGCGTCTAATCACCCGCCCACCAACGGCGCTGCAGTAGCTCAGTGGTAGAGCACTCCCTTGGTAAGGGAGAGGTCGAGAGTTCAATCCTCTCTTGCAGCACCATTTCACTCTTCAGACCCGAAAATCCCCCTAAGAACTTGAAGGGGAACGAGAATTCTGGAGTTCCATACACTCCATTATGGCTGTACCTCAGAGGCTCTGCGAAAGCCAATCTGAGCACCGTTTGGCGCATCGCGTGATCGCCATTTTTATACAGATTCCAAGGGTTTGCCAAGAACCCGAGCGCGAGTTCAATACAATCCTCTGGAGATCAGCAGACTTCAGATCGTAGCTTCCGTCACTGTCCGATTTTCGGGGAGGAGCTCACAAGACCAAGCCCTTCGTATGCTTCGGGCGAAGACGGCGGCATCCCCAACCTTCCTCTCTTCGTTGCTCTCCGCTCGTGCAGGCCGGGTGATACCCCACCGCCGCCTTCGGTCCTGACAGCCTCCCCCCGCTCATTGGCGCGGGCCTAGTTCGGTTGCATGCGCAACCTACTAACCCAAAAGGAGAAAAACCCAATGAAGCAGGACGTTTATCAGAAAGTGACCGACAAGATTATCGCTGACCTTGAGAAAGGCGAGCTCACTTGGCTGAAGCCTTGGAACTCAGCAAAC
>JBJTSJ010000548.1:0-6697 GCA_046076605.1 Tabrizicola sp. | reverse complement strand
CGAAGATGACCGGCGCGCCTTTCCGCTCCAGCTGGGTCAGCGCGCAGCCGGCCATCGTCTCGGCCAAAGACTGCACGATCCCGCCCGCGTTGGTGACCGGCCCCATCGCGCCGCCGAGGATGAACGGCACGATCACCGCCGCCTGATTGGCCCGCGCATAGGCCCGCAGCGACTTGGTCATCGTCCCGTCCCAGACCAGCGGCGAGTTGACGTTGACGTTGCCCAGGATCACGCAGTTCCGGTCGACGAAATCCGCGCCGAACAGGATGCGGGACATCTCGATACTGTCCTCCGACCGCTCCTCTGCGGTGACGGAGCCCATGTAGGGCCGGTCTGACAACTCGATATGGGCCAGCACCATGTCGAGGTGCCGCTTGTTGACCGCGACGTCGGTGGGTTCGCAGATGGTGCCGCCGGAATGGTGGAAGTTCGGGGAGGACTGCGCGAGCTTGATGAAGTTCCGGAAGTCCTCGATGGTCCCGAACCGGCGGCCGCGGTCGAGGTCCATCACGAAGGGGCTGCCGTAGGCCGGAGAAAACACGACGTTCCTGCCGCCGATCTGCACCGAATTCGCGGGGTTGCGGGCGTGCTGGGTGAATTCGGACGGCGCGGATTTCAGGATTTCCCGCAGCATGCCGGGTTCAAACTTGACGAGGAGACCGTCAACCTTGGCCCCCGCCCGCTTCCAAAGGTCCAGCGCCACCGGGTCGTCGCGGAATTCGATCCCCGTTTCGGCCAGCACCCGGTCGGCGGCCCGTTCGATGCGGACCAGGTTTTCCTCGGACAAAACATCGTAAGTCGGAATGTTGCGAACGATGTAGGGCCGCCCGACGCCCTGCCCCTTGTGCGCCCTCTCTGCCTGCCGCGCCTGGCGACCTGACCTGACCCTGACCTCGCCCATCGCCGCCCCTCCTGAAACTCGACAGTGGTGTCAGGTTTGTCGCAAACAGGCTGGCAGTCTGGTCTGTTTGCGACAAGTGCGGTGCGGATTCAGGTCACGACATCAGGTGCCGTCCGACCCGTGTGGCCTGCGATCCCCGCCAACTGATGCGCCGCGCGGATGACCGGCGCCAGCGCCTCTTGCGCGTCAAGGTCAAGGCCCCCCGGTCCCGCCGCATAGCGTTCCAGATAGACCCGCAGCGTCGCCCCTTCGGTTCCGGTCCCCGAAAGGCGGTAGACGATGCGCGAGCCGTCTGCGAACAACACGCGGACCCCCTGCTTCTGGCTGACGGAGCCGTCGACAGGGTCAGTGTAGGCGAAGTCATCGGCCGCCTGGACCGTCATCCCCTCCACGTGCCTGCCGGGAAGCCCCGTAAGGGAGCCACGCAGGGCGGCGAACATGGCGTCCGCCTTGGCGGTCTCGATCGCCTCGAAGTCGTGACGGCTGTAGTAGTTGCGGCCGTACTTGGCCCAGTGTTCCTTCAGGATATCGGCCACCGACTGCTTGCGCGCGGCCAGGATGTTCAGCCAGAGAAGGATCGCCCAGAGCCCGTCCTTTTCACGGACATGGTCGGAGCCGGTGCCGAAGGACTCTTCCCCGCAGATCGTGGCGCGGCCGGCGTCGAGGAGGTTGCCGAAGAACTTCCAGCCGGTGGGGGTTTCGTATTTCCCGATTCCCAGGGCATCGGCCACCCGGTCCGCCGCGGCCGAGGTCGGCATAGAGCGGGCAACGCCCTTCAGGCCCTTGGCGTAGCCCGGGGCCAGATGAGCATTCGCGGCCAGCACGGCGAGGCTGTCGGAGGGCGAGACATAGATGCCGCGACCGACGACCATGTTGCGGTCGCAGTCGCCGTCGCTGGCCGCGCCGAAGTCGGGGGCATTCGCGCCGAACATCTCGTCCATCAGCGCCTTGGCCCAGGTCGGGTTTGGGTCGGGGTGCATGCCGCCAAAGTCGGGCAGCGGCGTCGCGTTCACGCAGGTCCCTTTTGGAGCACCCAGACGGTTCTCAAGGATTTCAACGGCATAGGGCCCGGTTACGGCGCACATCGAGTCCATCCGCATCCGGAAGCCGCCCGCGAACATCGCGCGGATGGCGGGAAAGTCGAACAGCGTCTCCATCAGGGCGGCGTAGTCGGTGACGGGGTCGACGACATCCACCACCATCGCGCCCAGTTGGTGGCGACCGATGCGGGACAGATGGACGTCTTGCGCCTCCAGCACCCTGTATTCGGTTATCTCGGTTGTGCGCTTGTACATCGCCTCGGTCACGTCTTCGGGCGCGGGTCCGCCGTTCGGCATGTTGAACTTGACACCGAAGTCTTCGTTCGGGCCGCCGGGGCTGTGGCTGGCGGACATGATGATGCCGCCGTCGGTTTTATTCAGCCTTATCAGATGGCTGGCGGCCGGAGTTGAGAGGATCGCGCCCTGCCCCACGATCACCCGCGCCGCGCCGTTCGCCGCTGCCATCCGCAAGATGACCTGAGCGGCGCGGTCGTTGAAATAGCGGCCGTCGCCCCCAACGACGAAGGTCTTTCCCGCGGCCCCCACCACGTCGAAGATCGACTGGACGAAGTTCTCCAGATAATGGCGACCCATGAAGACCGGGGTCTTCTTGCGCAACCCGCTCGTCCCGGGTTTCTGCCCCGCGATGGGCTGCGTGGCGACGGTGGTGATCTGGGTCATGGCTCGGTTCCCCTTGAGGTGCTGGTCACGGACCGGAAAAGCAGGACGGAATGGGCCGGGGCCTCGGCGAAGTCCCGGTTGGGGGCGGTCGGCTCGGGCAGGTCGGGCCGGGTGGTGTCGAGAAGAAGCGTCCAGCCGGGCGCGGTGTCGGGCAGGTGCAGGGGCGTTGCGGCGCCGGTATTGAAGACGGCGAAGATCGCGTCGGGGCTGGGGTCGCCGCCTTCGGCTGCCATGCGAAGCTCGACGCAGAGGCAGCGGAAGGCGGGGTCGTGCCATTCCTCGAACTGCGGGACGGTGCCGTTGGCGCGGCGCCAGATGACATCCGGGATCTCGTCCGAGGGGCGCGGGCGGGAATGCAGGAAGCGGCGCTGGCGCAGGACGGGCAAAGACCGGCGCAGGGCCGAGAGGCGCTGGACAAAGCGCAGAAGGCCCGCGTCGGTCTTGGACCAGTCGAGCCAAGAGGTTTCGTTGTCCTGGGCATAGGCGTTGTTGTTGCCGCCCTGGCTGTGGCCGATCTCGTCCCCGGCAAGCAGCATTGGCACGCCTTGCGACAGCATCAGCGTGGCCAGGAGGTTGCGCTTGCGCAGGGCTCGGGCGGACATGACCTTGGCGTCCTTGGTCGGGCCTTCGACGCCGAGGTTGTCGGAATGGTTTTCGTGGTGGCCGTCGCGGTTGTCCTCGCCATTGGCGAAGTTGCGCTTGACGGTGAAGCTGACCAGGTCGTCGAGGGTGAAGCCGTCGTGGCTGGTGACGAAGTTGATCGAGGAGGTGGCGGCGCGGCCGGAATGGTCGAAGCGTTCGGCGCTGCCGAGAAGGCGGGCGGCGAGGTCGCGGGTCATCCCGGCGTCGCCCTTCCAGAACCGCCGGACGCCGTCGCGGAACCTGTCGTTCCATTCATGGAACGGGTGCGGATAGGCGCCGAGTTGATAGCCGCCGGGGCCGATGTCCCAGGGCTCGGCGATCAGCTTGACGCGGGAGAGGACGGGGTCCTGCCGGATCGCGTCGAAGAAGCCGCCGTTCGGGTCAAAGCCATGCGCCTCGCGTCCCAGGGCGGTGGCAAGGTCGAAGCGGAAGCCGTCGACATGGGCGGCCTCGACCCAGTAGCGCAAGGAGTCCATCACCATGCGCAGGACCATGGGATGGGTCAGGTTCAGCGTGTTGCCGGTGCCCGCGTCGTTGACATAGAACCGCCCGCCCCCGGCAAGCCGGTAGTAGCTGGCGTTGTCGAGGCCCCGGAAGGACACCGTCGGACCCCATTCGTCGCCTTCGGCGGTGTGGTTGTAGACCACGTCCAGGATGACCTCGATCCCCGCGGCGTGGAAGCGGCGGACCATGGTCTGGAATTCCCAGAGCGCGCCCTGCGACATGTAGCGGGCTTCGGGGGCGAAGAAGGCCAGCGTGTTGTAGCCCCAGTGGTTGCGCAGGCCCTTGGAGACGAGGAAGCGGTCGTCGATGTAGGCTTGGACCGGAAGTAGCTCGATCGCGGTGACACCCAGCTTGTGCAGGTGGTCGATGACCGGGTCGGAAGAGAGGCCGAGGTAGGTGCCGCGCAGGCCCTTGTCGACGCCGGGATGCAGCGCGGTCATCGACTTGACGTGGGCCTCGTAGATGACGGTGTCGACGCGGGGCGTGCGGGGGGCCTGGTCGTTGCCCCAGGTGAAGGACGAGTCGGTCACCACGGCCTTCGGCACGGCAAAGGCGCTGTCGCGGGTGTCAAAGGACAGATCGCCGCGTGCGGAGCCGATCTTGTAGCCCATCAGCGCGTCGGACCATTTGAGCCGGCCTTCCAGCGCACGGGCGTAAGGGTCGAGAAGCAGCTTGTGCGGGTTGAAGCGGTGGCCCTGTTCGGGGGCGTAGGGGCCATAGGCGCGGAAGCCGTAGACGGTGCCGACGGTCAGGCCGCCCACATGGATGTGCCAGATGTCACCGTCGCGTTCGGGGATCGGCAGACGGGCGAGTTCCTTGCGGCCGTCGGGGGTGAAAAGGCAGAGCTCGATCCGTTCGGCATGTGCGGAGAAGACGGCAAAGTTCACCCCGTCGCCGGTCAGGCTTGCGCCCATCGGCCAGGGGCGACCGGGGCCGACCGCATGGCCCTGCAGCCTGGCGGGAAGCGAGACGGACTGCGGTGTCACGCGGTCAGCCCTTCGTACAGGCTGGCATAGGCTGCGGCCGAGGTTTCCCAGCCCACCGGATGGGCCATGGCATTGGCGCGGAGCTTGGACCAGAGCTTGGGTTGGCGGTGCAGGTCAAGAAGTTGTCCGAGGGCCCGACCAAGGGCCAGCGCGTCGACAGGATGGAAGGTGAAGCCCGTGGCCACCCCTGCTGCCAGCGTTGCGGGGCCGGCGCCGATCACCGTGTCCGCAAGCCCGCCAACCAAAGAAACCACCGGCAGCGTACCATATCGCAGACCGTACATCTGCGTGAGCCCGCAGGGTTCAAACCGCGACGGCACCAGAACCGCGTCCGCACCGGCAAACAGGCGATGGCTCAAACCCTCATCATATCCGATCTTGACCGCAACCCTGCCAGGGAAGCGGTCTGCCAGTTTGCGGACGGCCCCCTCCAACCCCGGGTCGCCCGAGCCGAGCACGAGTAGCCCACCGCCGCCCAGCACGAAGTCGGGGATGACCTCGGGCAGAAGATCGATCCCTTTCTGGTCGGTCAAACGGCTGACGACAATGGCCAGAGGGCCCGGGACGTCCAGACCGAACTCGCGACACAAGTTTTCGCGGGCCGCCGCCTTTCCCGCAATCGCCTTGCGGTCGAAGGCTGGGTCCTCCCGTGAAGGATCCCAGACACTGGTGTCAACGCCATTCAAGATGCCTGAAACGACCGAGGCGCGATTGGAAATCACGCCTTGCAGGCCCATCCCGAACTCTGGCCGCATGATCTCGGCCGCGTAGGTGGGCGAGACGGTGGTGATCCAGTCCGAAGTAACGAGCGCCGCCTTCAGCGTGGAAATCCCGCCGTAGTATTCCAGCGCCTCGGGATGGAAGGCGTGTCCCGGCAAGCGCAGCACGCCCAGCATATGGGCAGGCGCCCAGCCCTGGAAGGCGATGTTGTGGATGGTGATGACGGATTTGCAGCCGCCGTTGCCATGGTAGGCAAGGTACGCCGGGGCAAGGCCCGCCTGCCAGTCGTGCGCGTGGAGGACATCGGGCTTCCAGTCGGCCAGACCTTCGCGCGCGATGCGGGTGGCAACCCAGGAAAGGGCCGCAAAACGGACGGCATTGTCGGGGTGTTCACCGGTGGGGGCGGAGTATGGTCCGCCGTCCCGATCATAAAGGTGCGGGGCGTCCAGCAGCAGGACCGGCACGCCCTCGACCTCACCCGCATAGACCTTGCCGGGGCCACCCCAGAGGTCGGGCTCTTCCCAAACCTGCGGCCAGCCTTTGGTGCGGGAGCGCAGGGCGCGGTAGGCGGGCAGAAGGACCCGCATATCCCAGCCCGTCGCTTTCAGCGCCGCAGGCAGCGCGCCCACCACATCGGCGAGACCCCCGGTCTTTACCAGGGGCACACATTCCGAGGCCACCGACAGCACTCTGCCCATTCGCCTTGCCTTTCCGTCACTTCCCGCCCGGAGTTAACGTGAACCCCGGGCAAGGTCCAGTCAGCCCAGAGCCTTGGCCCGGGCGTCCAGCATGTCCTGCGTGATCAGCACGATGCCGTTGTCGGTGCGGCGAAACCATTTGGCATCGGCCTCTGGGTCCTGCCCGACGACCAGGCCTTCCGGGATGACTACGCCACGGTCGATGACACAGTTCTTCAGCTGCGCCTTGCGGTTGACGCAGACCTGCGGCAGCGCAACGACGTATTCGAGACTGGAGAAGCTGTGCGTCCTGACCCCGGTGAACAGCAGCGAGTTCGACACCGAAGAGCCGGAGACGATGCAATCCCCGCTGACCAGCGAGCTGACCGCCGAGCCGCGCCGCCCGTCCTCGTCATGGATGAACTTCGCGGGGGGCACAATCTCGGCATAGGTCCAGATCGGCCAGGCGCTGTCGTAGATGTCGAGTTTCGGGATGAAGTCCGTGAGGTCGATGTTCGCCTGCCAGAAGGCGTCGATGGTCCCCAC
>JBJTSJ010000547.1:0-4066 GCA_046076605.1 Tabrizicola sp. | reverse complement strand
TGCATCGGTTGCCGCCCCGCGGACCGAGGGCCAGCCCCAGGCCATGATGGCGATGTCGACCGTGCAGGGCCCGGTATCGAGGCCCATCTCGCCATAGCCGTAATAGGCCAGAGGGCGGACGTAACAGGCCGGAAGTCCGGTCGTACGCACGACCTCTTTCGTGGCCGCGACGATTTCGGGAACCGAATAGGGAATCGGCATCCCCAGGATATGGGCCGAGCGATATAGTCGCTCGATATGAGGGGTTAGACGGAAAAGGCTTGGGCCGCGGTCTGTCTCATAAGCGCGGACGCCTTCGAAAATGCCGGTGCCGTAGTGCAGCGTATGGGTGCCGATGTGCACCGTTGCCTTGTCCCAGTCCACCATTGTGCCGTTCATCCAGATCTTTGGGGTTGGGACGATGGGCATGGGCGATTCCTCTGGGCGCTTTCATTTCGCAAGCATGGGAAACCATTTCGTCTTGTCAACGCAATTTCGACATCGCAGGTATTTTCGACATTGTGGACTTTGTCGAACTTTTGGGCGAATATCAGTGGCACGCTGGGGAATCGCGCATTAGACAGGCGGAACCCGAAGCGAAGGAGGACGCCTTGGACGAATCCGGCACTCGGACCGAACAGGTCTATCGGCGGCTCAAGGCCGACATCCTGGCGGGACAGATCGAGCCGGGGGCAACCTTGCCCTTTGCCCGGCTGAAGGATGATTACGGCGCGTCGATGGGGGTCCTGCGCGAGGCCCTGATGCGGCTGACGGCTGAAGGGCTGACGGTGAACCAGCCGCAGTTCGGCTTCCGCGTCATTTCGCTGTCGATCGAGGATCTGACCGATCTGACCGCCACGCGTTGCACCATCGAAAGCATGGTGCTGAAGGATGCGGTGACGAACGGTGACCTGGACTGGGAAACCCGCGTCCTGACCGCACATCACCGGATGGAAAGGACGCAGAAGTTCGAGAACGGCGACGGCTCTCCCGTGACCCTCGCATGGGCGGGGGCACATCAGGAATTCCATGAGGCACTGCTCTCGGGCGCGCGCAGCCAGCGGATGCAAGTCATAGCCTCGAACCTTCGCGCAGCGGCCGAGGTCTACCGCCAGTGGTCGATCCCGTTCGAGGTGGTCAAACGCGACGTGTCGGCCGAACACCGCGAGATCGCGGACTTGGCCCTGGCCCGAAAGGCCGATGAGGCGGCGGCGGCGCTGGTGCGTCACCTCTCGGCCACCCGCGATCTGATCCTGAAGGGCACGCAGGCCCCGCAACAGTAGGACACGCCGATGACCTTCCGCATGCCGGCCGAATGGGAACGCCACGAGCGCACGCTGATGTGCTGGCCCTGCCGGGAGTCCAGCTGGGGTCATACGCTGCAGCAGGGTCGGCAGGAGTTTGCGGCCGTGGCCAATGCGATTGCAGCCTTTGAACCGGTGACGATGGTCGCCACATCTGCTGAACAGGCGGCCCAGGCGCGGGGCATGCTGGCGGGGAATGTCGATGTGATCGTCCGTCCCATCGACGGTTCATGGTTGCGCGACAACGGTCCCTTGTTCGTAACCGACGGCAAGACCCGCCGCGCCCGCCACTTCCGCTTCAACGCCTGGGGCGAGCGTCACGCGAACCGCGACCGCGATGCGCGGCTTGGGCGGACCCTGGCCGAGGACCTGGGCGATGAGGTCGATTTTATCGATGTGGTGCTGGAAGGCGGCGCGGTCAGCATTGACGGGGCGGGGACCATGGTCGCGCCTGAGGGCTGTGTCATGCATGAAAGCCGCAACTGGTACCTGAGCCGCGACCAGGTCGAGGCGCAGCTCAAGGCGGCCCTTGGCCTGAACCGCATCATCTGGCTGGGCCAAGGCTTGGCCGAGGATTCGGTCCGCGACCCGTCACGCATGTATTACGGCACAGATGGCCACGCCGACCTGTTCCTGGCCTTCATCGGCCCAAATCGTGCGCTAATGCTGAAAGCGCCTGAGGATGACCCGAACGCCCCGCATCTGGCCAGGTCGCGCGAGGCCCTTCGGTCAGCCGGACTCGAGATCATCGATTTCCCCTACATGTCCGGCTTCATGGACGAGGGAAACTGGATCATCGCGCCTTACATGAACTTCTACTTCTGCAACGGCGGCGTGATCGTCCCGGTTGCGGGCGAAGAGCCCGACAAGGACGAGGCGGCGCTTGCCCTCCTGTCTCGCCTTGTCCCCGACCGGCAGGTCGTGGGCGTCACCCTGCGCGCTGGTCCCCGGCAGGGTGGCGCGATCCACTGCATGACCATGCAGGTTCCGGTCCGGCCATAAGCGGGCAGCTCGTCGGTCTTTCAGCCATCTGAGGCGTATTCCGACACGTCGTTCGCGGTCGACGCTTTGCCTTCACGGCTGCGTTCGGAAAAGACGCCTGCGGTGCCGGCAATCTTGCCGCCAATCCTTGGTGCAGCCCCAATGAATGGAAGCCTCTCGCCGTTCAGTGGAGCCCGAACTCGGCCATCAGACGCTTGCGCATCGCGACGAACCGCGCTTCGCTTCGGACCCTGGGGCGGGGAAGGTCGATGTCGATCAGACGCGGGCTTGCCCCCCGGTCCTTTGGCAGCACCAGCACCCGGTCGGCCAGAAAGATCGCTTCCTCCAGATCATGGGTGACCAGCACCATCGTCACCTTCTCCTCACGCCAGATCCGCCCCAGTTCCTCCTGCATGGTCAGCTTGGTCATGGCGTCCAGCGCGCCAAGGGGTTCGTCGAGAAGCAGGATCTCGGGTTGCACCGTCAGGGCGCGGGCAATGCCGACGCGCTGGGCCATGCCGCCGGACAGCTGCCGGGGATAGGCGGTCTCGAAGTCCGCAAGCCCCACCAGCCGGATGTAGTGGCGCGCCCGTGCCTCGGCCTCGGACGGGGTCAGGCCACGGACTGTCAGGCCGAAAGACACGTTCCCCAGGACCGTCAGCCAGGACAGGAGGCGCGGCTCCTGGAAGATGACCGCGCGTTCGGTGCCGACGCCCTGGACCGGGTGGCCGTCGATCAGCACCTCACCCGTGTCGGGCCTGTCCAGCCCTGCAAGGATCCGCAGAAGCGTGGTCTTGCCGCAGCCCGAAGGCCCGACGATGGCAAGGGCCTCGCCGCCCTGGATGTCAAGCTGCAGGTTCCGCAGGACGTTCAGCCGCTGGCCGTTCAGCGTGAAAGATTTGGAGAGGTCACGAACCGTGACGTCTCCGCGGCGGGTTGTCTCGACCGCGCTCATGATCGTCTCAGTTGGTGACCGGTGCATCGCCCGTAACGTAAAGGATGTCCTTCGCAACAAGCTTGCCCTCGGGCACCGCCCCCTGGCGTTCGAGGACGTCGATCCAGAACTGGATGTCGCGTTCCACCGCCAGGCCGCCCTCACGCACGCCGTAGCCCGCGAAAAACTGCGCGACGTCAGCATTCTCGCCCCGTTCTGCCAGCACCTTGGCGAAGATCGCCTTCGTCTCCTCGGGGTTCTCACGCGCATAGTCGAGCGCCTTGACCGAGCCTTCGACAAAGGCCTTCGCCTCCTCAGGATGCGCCTCGATCCAGTCGCGGCGCAGCACGATGAACCCGCCCGCGATGTCGCCCAGGATGTCGGTATCGTCGAAGACCGCCCGCAGACCGCCGTTCTGCAGCGCGGCCCCGGTGAAAGTGGTCTGCCAGTAGCCGAAGGCCGAGATGTCGACCTGGTTCGACCGCAAGACCTGCTCCAGTTGCGGGCCCGGCACGACGATCGGGTTCGCGCTGTCCTCGGGCAGGCCCTTCTGGTGCAGGGCCTCGCGCACCACATAGTCAAGGTGCGCGCCAAGGGTGTTCACCGCGATGGTCTTGCCGACTATGTCCTCGATCGATTTGATCGGGCTGTCTTCGAGAACGTAGAAGATCGACTGCGCCTCGTCGTTGATCCCGTTCGAAGGGAAGGCCGCGACGAAGTCATTGCCCGCAGCGACGGAGTTCAGGACGGCGGCCGTGGCGGCCGAACCGATTTCTACGCTGCCCCCGGCCAGGGCGACCAGCGAGGCGGGACCGCCTTGGGCGTAGCCCACGTTTTCCAACGTGATGCCGGTGCCGTCGAAGTAGCC
>JBJTSJ010000546.1:0-2524 GCA_046076605.1 Tabrizicola sp. | reverse complement strand
GCGTGATCTTGCCCACGACGACACCGATGGCGACGATGAAAGTGTTCACGAACTTCTGACCGTCAACACCGCCCCGGTCGAATTCTGGCCCGGCGACCAGCTTTGGTCGAACCTGAAAGAGGCCTGGGCGCAATCGGACTTCGGGCAGAAGTTCGTGAACACTTTCATCGTCGCCATCGGTGTCGTCGTGGGCAAGATCACGCTGGCCTGCATCACCGCCTTCGCGCTGGTCTTCTTCCAGTTCCGCGGGCGCATGGTGATCTTCTGGGCGATCTTCATTACGCTGATGCTGCCCTTGGAGGTCCGCATCGTCCCGACCTACGCGGTCGCCGCCAACGCGCTGTCACCCTTCCAGACCATGATGGACTGGACCGGGATTTCGTGGCTGGTGAACACGCTTTCGGGGGTCGAGGTGACGCTGGAATGGAACCTCCTCAACTCCTACACCGGCCTGATCTTACCGCTGGTCGCCACGGCCACCGGCACGTTCCTTTACCGCCAGTTCTTCCTGACCATCCCCGATGAACTGGTCGAGGCCGCCCGGATGGACGGCGCGGGGCCGCTCCGCTTTCTGTGGGACATCCTGATCCCCCTCTCCAAAACCAACATCGCGGCGCTGGCGACGATCATGTTCGTCTATGCCTGGAACCAGTATCTCTGGCCGCTTCTCGTCATCACAGACCGGGAAAACTACGGCATGGTCGTGGTCCAGCTGTCCGACCTCGTCCCCGACCAGCTGACCACCGGCGGGGGTACGCCCACCTGGCACCTCGCCATGGCCGCGACGCTGGTCGTCATGCTTCCCCCCATCGCCATCGTCATCCTCATGCAGCGCTGGTTCGTGCGCGGCCTGATCAACACCGACAAGTGAGGCACCCCATGGCCGAGATCGCCATCCGCAACGTCAGCAAGACCTATGGCAAGACCACGATCATGGAGGGGGTGTCCCTGGACATCCACGATGGCGAGTTCGTGGTGATCCTCGGCCCCTCGGGCTGTGGCAAGTCCACCCTTCTGCGCCTGATCGCGGGGCTGGAAGAGATCACCGCAGGCGAAATCGCCATCGCCGGGCAGGTGGTGAATGACCTCGAACCCCGCGAACGCGGTTGCGCGATGGTCTTCCAGAACTACGCGCTTTACCCGCATATGACGGTGGCAAAAAACATCGGCTATGCGCTGAAAGTGGCAGGAGTGTCCAAGGTCGACCGCATGGCGCGGGTGGCCGAAACGGCGAAGTCGGTGGGCCTGTCGGACTTCCTTGACCGCAAGCCCGGGCAGCTTTCCGGCGGCCAGCGCCAGCGTGTCGCCATGGCGCGCGCGATCATCCGGTCGCCCAAGGTCTTCCTGTTTGACGAACCCCTGTCGAACCTCGACGCGAAACTGCGCGTCCAGATGCGCCACGAGATCCGCCGCATCCACAACCAGATCAAGGCTACCTCGGTCTTCGTGACCCACGACCAGCACGAAGGCATGACGCTGGCCGACCGGCTGGTGGTGATGAAAAAGGGCAGCATCGAACAGGTCGGCACCCCGTCGGAAATCTACGACCACGCCGCCTCGACCTATGTCGCGGGTTTCATCGGCAATCCCGCGATGAACTTCCTGCCGGGGCAGTACAGCACGGCCCGCCGCGCGGTCGTTCTGGAAGGCGGAGCGGTCATCGGGCTGCCAGCAGACTTCGACGTGGCAGATGGCCAGTTCGTGCAACTCGGGATCCGTCCCGAACACGTGTCTCTCCGCGCGCCCGGACATGGGATGATCGATGCCCGGCTTGAGATCATCGAGGACCTGGGGGCAAACCGGCTGTGGAACCTTCAGGTCGAGGATATTCCGTTCAGTCTGATCACCGAAGCCCGCACACAAGCGGCACCTGGGACAGTCACCGGTCTGGCTCTGGATCTTCGCCACGCCCATCTCTTCGACAGTGCCAGCGGGAAACGGATCAACGCAAGAAACCCGGTTGGTGCCAGGAGCCCAGTTCCAGCATAGTCTTGGGAGGGCCTTATGTTTCAGCAACTATTGCAAACCGGCTCCTGAAGCGAGGTGTTAAGTTCGGGGTTGGACACGTTGAGTGCCAAGCCTCAGCTTTGGAACGGCGACATTTCGCGCAACATTAGGCGCTTCACGTTCTCTACCGCCCACTTCCCCCCGCGCCGCGTCCTGATACCGCGCGCCGTGAGCTCGGCCGCAATCGCCCGCACTGAGATGTGTCCTGCAGCCCGGATGTCCGCCAACACCGGCGCGGGAGCTGTCAGACGAATGCGAACCAGTCTCCTTTATCCAACCCCACCTTCGGGTCAGGCAGCGAGAAGGCCGAGCCACTCGGCGAGAGCGGCGGCGCGGGTCTCTTTGTAGGCGTTGCGATCTTGGAGGTGGCGCTCCATCGGAAAGTGGTTGTGGACCGAGGCATGTACTGAGGCGAACTTCTGTAGCGTTCGGATCCGCCGGAACCGCAAAATTGCCCTCTCCCGTAGTCGGAACGATAGGTGGGAGTTCTCCGCTCGGTTGTTCAACCAGCGCCCCA
>JBJTSJ010000545.1:0-5724 GCA_046076605.1 Tabrizicola sp. | reverse complement strand
GACCGCCTTGATCCCCCCGAAGGAAATCGAGATGTCGCGCAGTTCGACAAGCGGGGTTCCGGTTCTGTCTACCATGATATCAGCCCCTTACTTGATGCGTTTGCGGTAAACGATGTCGAGCCAGACGGCCAACACCAGTGCAATGCCGATCACGATCCGCTGGTAGGACCCGTCGCCGAAGCCGATCAGCACCATGCCGGTCTGCAGGCTGGTCAGGATCAGGGCGCCGATGATGGCGCCGTAGATCGTGCCGACGCCCCCGGCCAAGGAAGTGCCGCCGACGACCGCCGCCGCGATGACGTACAGTTCGTCCAGATTCCCCATCGCGTTGGTGGCGCTGTTCTGGCGCGCCGCGCCGATGACGGCCGCAAGCCCGGCAAGGCCACCCATTAGGGCGAAGATCTTCACGGTCATTGCCCGGGTGTTGATGCCCGACAGGGCAGCAGCCTCGGGGTTGCCCCCGATGGCAAAGACATAGCGGCCAAAACGGGTGCGCGTCATCAGGATGGTCATCAGGATCGCGACAACGATCATGATGAGAACCGGATAGGCGAAACCGTGGCCGAAGGTGGCGCAGACGTCGCTGTAGATGTCGCCGCCCTTCTGGGCGCAGGCGGGAACTTCCTGGCCCAGCGCCGCATAGTATTTCTGAATGTTGCCGATCGGCCAGATGTAGGAATTGACGATAGCCGTCGCCCCAAGGATCACCGCGCAGACGAGGCCGATCACAAAGGTCTCGGCCCAGACCGGGCGGAGCGCAAAGCCGTGCGTCTTGCGCGACTTCCGCCCGTTCAGGAAGGCCCAGACTACGAAGGCGCAAGCGATCACAGCGAAGATCCAGCTGCCGGTCTTGCCCAATGCGCCGAAGGATCCGCCCCCGATCAGCGAGAAGTTGTCATCCAGCGGCGCAATGGTCTTGCCGCCCGCAACCAGGAACGCTGCGCCGCGCCAGACCAGCAGGCCCCCCAGCGTCACGATGAACGAAGGGATCGACAGGAACGCAATCAGCACGCCCTGGAACGCCCCGATCAGGGCCCCCATGGCCACGCAGAAGATGACCGACATGATCCAGATCGACGGATGGCCAAGGCCAAGCGCCGGCGCCATGTATTCAACCTGCAGAAGGCCCATGTACATACCGACCATGCCCATGATCGAGCCCACCGAAAGGTCGATGTTTCGGGTGATGATGACCAGCACCATCCCCGTAGCCATAATGCCGATGTAGGCGGTCTGCACCGACAGGTTCCACAGGTTGCGGGGGGTCAGGAAGCCGTTCGCGTCGGCCTGCGCAGCGCCCAAAAGCAGCGAGGGGCGGCCGAGCCAGATCGTCGAATAGGCCTCGAACGCCAGCCAGATCAGCAGCAGCGCACCGACCATGCCCAGAAGGCGCGGATCGATCTCGGTTGCGCGCAGAAAGCGGGAGAACCCGCCCTCGTTCGGCGCATGGGATGTCGGGGATTGGGGTGTTGCAGTCATGTCCTCGTCCAGCCTGAGAGGGATGGGGCTGTGCCGGTGCCGGGCGCGTCGATGCGCACCCACGTCGTCCCGCAAAGGGACACGACTGGCGACCTTACAGGAAAAAGAACCGGCGCCACCTTGGGGTGGCGCCGGACATCAGATCAGATCACTGGCAAGCAGCGACGTCGGGCATCGCGCCTTCGCAAGCCTGCTCTTTCGAGATGTGGCCCGCGTCGATGGCAATGCCGATCGTTTCCTTGGTGATCGGGGTCGGGGTCAGAAGGATCGCGTTCATTTCAACGCCCTTCTCGCCGCCCGAGAACTTCGACGCGCCCGGGATCGCGTCCAGAGCGGTGCCGTCAGCCATCGCCGAAGCGATCTCACCAGCAGCCTTGCCAAGGTCACGCGCGTTCTTCCAGACCGAGACGGTCTGCGTGCCACGGGCAACGCGGTTGATCGCAGCGAGGTCGCCGTCTTGGCCACCCAGCGGAACGTTCAGGCCCTGAGCAGCGAGAGCGGCAGCAGCGCCACCAGCCATGCCGTCGTTCTGCGACAGAACGGCGTCAACGGCGTTGTTGTTGGCGGTCAGGATCTGTTCCATGTTCTTCTGGGCGTTCTCGGGCTTCCAGCCGTCCGAGTTCGCTTCGCCGACGATGACGATGTCGCCTGCAGCAACAGCTGCACCGATGACTTCTTCCATGCCCTGACGCAGGAAGCCGGTGTTCGGGTCGCCCGGGTCGCCCTTGATGATGGCGTAGTTCCCCTTGGGCACCAGCTTGAAGACTTCTTCCGCGATGATGCGGCCGACGCCGACGTTGTCGAAGGTCAGGTAGAAGGTGCGGTTGTCTTCGATCAGGCGGTCATAGCCGACGACCGGGATGCCTTCGGCAGCGGCTTTCTCGATGGCCGGCCCGATGGCGTCCTTGTCCCAGGCGTTGATGACGAGGGCGTCAACGCCCTGGGCGATCAGCGCGTCGATGTCCGACAGCTGCTTTTCTGCCGAAGCCTGGGCGTCAGCCGAGACGTATTCGTTGCCAGCGGCTTCGATGGCGGCCTTCATCGCGGCTTCGTCGATTTTCCAGCGCTCTTCCTGGAACTGGGCCCACGAAACACCAATCTTCTTGCCTTCGGCCAGAGCGGCCGACGAGAAGCCAGTCACCGCCAGAACGGCGGCGAGAATTGCGGTACGCATATGTATCCTCCCTATGGATCGGCCTCTGCGGGCCGGTCCGGCAGATTCGCCGGAACAGGCGGGAAGATGCCGCGAATAATTTCAGTTGTCAAAATATAAAAGCGCCGACCCCGTGAGGGATCGGCGCCATGATAGCCTTGAATGTCGGTCTACTGGCAGGCGGCGATCGACGGCAGGGCGTTCTCGCAGACGTCCTTCTTGGTCACATGGTCGGCGTCGATCACGATATCCAGGGATTCAGCGGTGATCGGGGTCGGGTTCAGCAGGATCGACCAGACCGGTATCCCCTTCTCGCCCCCGGTGAACTGCTTGGCTTCCGGGATCAGGTTCATCGGCGTGCCTTCGGCCAGCTCGCCAGCGATCTTGCCGGCCTGCTTGGCGAGATCGAAATTGTTCTTCCAGACCGAGACCGTCTGCAGCCCCTGCGCCACCCGGTTCAGAGCTGCCGGGTCACCGTCCTGCCCGCCAATCGGCACGCTGAGGCCCGCCGCCGTCAGCGCCTCGATCGCGCCACCCGCCATGCCGTCGTTTTCGGCCAGCACGGCATCCACCTGGTTGCCGGTGTCGGCCAGGATCTTCTCCATGATCGCCTTGGCATTTTCGGGTTTCCAGCCGTCGGCATTGGCCTCGCCGACGATCTTGATCTGCCCGCCAGCCACCGCCGCGCCGATAACCTCTTCCATCCCCTGGCGCAGGAATGCGGTGTTCGCATCGCCCGCGTCGCCCAGGATGATGGCGTAATTCCCGGTCGGCTGGGCCTCTTTCACGATGGCCGCGATGATTCGGCCCACGCCGACGTTGTCGAAGGTGATGTAGAAGACGTTTTCGTGTTCGATCAGCCGGTCGTATGCGATCATCGGGATCCTTGCGAGCGCCGCCCGTTCCACGCCGGTCATGATCGCTTCCTTGTCGACGGGCTGGATGATCAGCGCATCAACACCCGCTTCGATCATCGTTTCGATGTCCTGCAGCTGCTTTTCGGCCGATCCGCCTGCATTCGTAGGCAGATACTCGTTGCCGCCCCGTTCGATGACAGACCGCATCGCGGTGACATCCCACCGCCAGCGGGCTTGCGAAAGGTCGCCCCAGGCGACGCCGATCTTCTTTCCTTCGGCAAAGGCCGGTGATGACAAAGTGGTCAGTACAAGTGTCGCGGCCCAAAGTATGCTCCGCATAATGTGCTCCTCCGGTAGTTGCGGCGTGCGGGATTTCTAATCCGACAGTTGAGTAAAACTATGGCTACCGTGCCACACCAATTTCAGTTGTCAAAATTATTCTGCTGCTCTTAGCTATAGAACGGGCACAAGCTGGGAGCTTCCGGCAGAATTCCGTCCATCCTGCCTCGGGGCTCGGCAGATTCGGAGGATTTTACTTCGGGGAGTGAAAGAATGCTGGCGAAGGCTAGTCGTTCGACAAACAGCGAGGGGCGCAAAGGCGTCGGTCCGCTGATTCCTCCGCTTACGGAAAGCCAGCGCCCGCTGCGCCAGCAGGTGTTCGAACTGGTGCGCGCTGCAGGCCTGATCCCCCGGGTGCAACTGGCCAAGGACCTGGGCGTCAGCCCGGCCTCGGTCACTACGATTTCCTCGGAACTCATCGAAGCGGGCCTGATCGAGGAGGTTGCGGTCCCGCGCGATGGCGAGGCCGGGCGCGGCCGTCCTGCCGTGTCGCTGGGCGTGCGGGCCGGGGCGCACCTTGTTGCCGGGATGAAGCTGTCCGACCGTGAACATACGGCCGTGATCGTCGATTTCGCCGGAAAGCTGATCGCCGACGAAGCCATTCCACGGCAACCCGGCCCAATGCAGGTCGGCGAGATCCTTGATGCGATCCAGACCCTGCTGGACCGGGTCTGCGTCAAGTCTAAGGTAGATCGCTCACAGCTTTCGGGCGTCGGCATCGGGCTTCCGGGCTTTGTCGACTGTGCGGACGGTATTGCGCTGTGGTCTTCCATTCTGGCGGAACGGTCGGTTCCGATTGCCGCGTTGGCGACAGCGCGGCTTGGGGTGCCGGTCCATGTCGACAACGACGCCAACCTGGTGGCGTTGGCCGAGCTTTGGTTCGGCGCCGGGCGGAGCCTGTCGGACTTTGCCGTCGTGACCATCGAACACGGCGTCGGCATGGGCTTCGTGATGAACCACCGCATCTATCGCGGCGCCCAAAGGTTGGGGATGGAGCTGGGTCATACCAAGGTGCAGCTGGACGGTGCCCTGTGCCGCTGCGGCCAACGCGGCTGTCTTGAGGCCTATGTGGCGGACTATGCGCTCGCCCGCGAGGCGACGACAGCGCTGAACTGGGGCCACAAGGAAAGCCAGCCAATCAACGTGCTGCTGGAAAGCCTGTATGACCACGCCAAGGCGGGCAACGCCACGGCCAAGTCGATCTTTCGCCGCGCAGGCCGCTATCTGGCGGTGGGGTTGTCGAATGTCGTCAACCTGTTCGACCCCGCGCTGATCATCCTGTCGGGTGAGCGGATGCGCTACGACTACCTTTATGCCGCCGAAACCCTGTCCGAGATGGACAACCTGACGATCAACACCGGCCGCCCCCGTCCACCGATCGAAATCCACGCCTGGGGTGACCTGCTTTGGGCGCATGGGGCGGCCGCGCTGGCGCTGTCCGAGGTGACCGAGGCGATACTCGCCAGTCAGCCGCGCGATCTTGCAGCGGAGTGACGGGCGTCAGTCCTGGCCCCCAGCCAGCAGCGCTGCCAGACCTTCGGGATAATCCGGATAAAGTAGATTCACGCCGAGTTCGTTCTTGATCCGATCGTTCCGGACCTTCTTCGATTCACTGTAGAACCCCAGCGCCATCGGGGTCATCGTCGGCGCAACCTCCTCAAAGGGCACGGCGGGCGGTTCCGGCATCCCCAACAGCTTGGCCGCGTAGCCGATTACTTCCTGCGGCGGGCAGGGGTTGTCGTCGCAAACGTTGTAGGCCGCGCCGGGATTGGGCTGGCGGATCGACGCTTCCAGAACCTGGGCGATGTCGTCGACATGGATACGGCTGAAGATCTGTCCGGGCTTGATGATCCGCCGGGCGGTGCCGTCGCGCACCTTCTCGAACGGGCCGCGCCC
>JBJTSJ010000544.1:0-3416 GCA_046076605.1 Tabrizicola sp. | reverse complement strand
TGGGGGTACTTCTGGAGGTAGCTCTCCAGCCACAGCGCGCCTTCGAGATCGAGGTAGTTGGTCGGTTCGTCGAGAAGCAGGTAGTCGGGCTGCGCGAACAGCACGCCCGCAAGGGCTACGCGCATCCGCCAGCCGCCCGAGAAGGCAGAGCAGGGCATCAGCTGTTCCTCAGCGTCAAACCCCAAGCCCTTGAGAATGCTGGCAGCGCGGCCTTCGGCTGACCAGGCGTCGATGTCGGCAAGGCGCGCCTGGATCTCGGCGATGCGATGGGCGTCATGCGCCGTCTCTGCTTCGGCCATCAGGCTGGCGCGTTCAGTGTCAGCAGCAAGGACGGTGTCGAGGAGCGAGGTCTCTGACGATGGGACTTCCTGCGCGACGCCGCCGATGCGGGCACGCTGGGGCAGGGTGATCGCGCCGCCCTCCAGCGCCAGCTCGCCCCGGATCAGGCGGAAGAGCGTCGTCTTGCCCGCGCCATTGCGTCCCACGAGGCCGACCTTGTGACCGGTCGGAATGGTGGCGGACGCGCCCTCGAACAAGGGGCGGCCTTCGACGTTGTAGGTGATGTCCTCGATCTTCAGCATGGGCGGCGGAGTGCCTTAACCCGGGCGAAAGGTCAATGGCGGGGCACCTTTTCAAAGGCCGTCGCGCGTGATAGCAGCCCGCCATCCGAAAAGGGCCACGCCGGCCCATGAAGAATGGAGAGCCTGATGGCCGTTGAACGTACCCTGTCGATCATCAAACCCGATGCGACCAAGCGCAACCTGACCGGCAAGATCGTTGCCAAGTTCGAAGACGCTGGCCTGCGGGTCGTGGCGTCCAAGCGCATCCACCTGACGCCGGCCCAGGCCGGCGCGTTCTATGCCGAGCACAAGGAGCGCGGCTTCTACGGTGAGCTTTGCGCGTTCATGGCGTCGGAGCCGGTCGTCGTGCAGGTGCTGGAGGGCGAAGGTGCCATTGCCAAGAACCGTGAAGTGATGGGCGCGACCGATCCGGCTGCCGCCGCCGCTGGCACCATCCGCAAGGAGTTTGCGCTGTCCAAGGGCGAGAACTCGGTCCACGGCTCGGACTCGGAGGCTTCGGCCGCACGCGAGATTGCGTTCTTCTTCTCGGGCCTTGAGCTGGTCGGCTAAGGCGCGACGCTTGAATAGGGAAGCGGCCCGGTCGAAAGATCGGGCCGATTTCTTTTGTGCAGGGGACGGGTTTTTCTCCATCCTAAATTCGCATAAGCAATATTATGTAATGAAATGCTGGCTGGAAAGCACGGAACCCTCAGGATATGACGCGAACAAGCCGTTGGGAGCCTGCCAGATGTTCGACCGTTCCATCAAGATTGCCCCCTCTATCCTTGCCGCGGATTTCGCGAACTTTGGCGCCGAATGCCGCGCGGTCGAGGCTGAAGGCGCAGACTGGGTGCATGTCGATGTCATGGACGGTCACTTCGTGCCGAACCTGACCTTCGGCCCGGCGATGTGTGCCGCACTGCGGCCGCATATCAAGGGCGTGATGGATGTCCATCTGATGATTGCGCCGGTTGATCCTTATCTGGAAGCCTTTGCCAAGGCCGGCGCTGACCATCTTACGGTGCACGTTGAAGCCGGACCGCACATTCACCGCACCCTGCAAGCCATTAAATCGCTTGGCAAAACGCCGGGAATCGCGATCAACCCGGGCACGCCCGTCGAAGCGGTGGCCGAGCTTCTGGACTTGGTCGGTCTGGTTTGCGTTATGACGGTGAACCCGGGCTTTGGCGGGCAAAGCTTCATCACCAGCCAATTGGACAAGATCGCCCGCTTGCGGCAGATGATCGGCGATCGGCCGATCCATATCGAGATTGACGGTGGGATTTCCGTCAAGACCGCTCCGCTGGTCGCCAGGGCTGGTGCCGATGTGCTGGTGGCCGGTGCCGCGATCTTTGGCGCGGGCTCGGCCGATGCGCCCGCGGGTTACGGCGAGAACATCCGACTCATCCGCTCGGCGGCAGAGGCGGCCCGCTGAGGCGCTGCCCTGCCCCGTTTTCCGGCGCCTTTGATGACAAGTTCGGTCATCGGGGCGATTTCACGGCCTGCTGACGGTTCAAAGTCTCGACAAGCCAAGGAAAGCTGCCGTAACTGACGTCCAAGTCACAGGTGCTGCAGAGCCAGGCAGGATTTTCTGCGGCGCCGAGGGACAAGAGGATGACGTACATGCGTGAAGACTCGATTCTGCCGCTTCTCAACCGGATTGCCGCGTCACAGCGGATCGATGACGTTTGGGAGCTTGCGACCGGCTACTTTGCTTCCTTGGGGTTTGCCCGCGCGAACTATGGCTTCACGCGGTTCAAGCACCTGAAGACCATCGGCGACCCCGAGGATGCGCTGTTTCTGACGACCTGTGACGCCGATTATGTCAGGCGGTATTTCCAGGGTGGGTTCTTTGCCAAGACCCCGGTCTTCCGCTGGGCCGAGCACAATTCGGGCGCCTGCACCTGGTCCTGGGTGAAAGAGGCCTATGATGCCGGACGGTTGTCGTCCGAAGAAGCGGAAGCGGTGCGCCAGAACGCGGCCATCGGGATCGTGGCCGGAATGTCGGTCAGCTTTCCCGAGGTGTCCTCCCGCTCGAAAGGTGCGTTGGGGCTGATCGCAGATCCCGGTCTGGGATCGGCCGAGGTCGATGCGATCTTTGCGGCCCGCAAGGAAGAGGTGCTGGCTGTCGCCAACATGATGCACCTGACCATCGTGCATCTTCCGCAACTCAGCCGTCACCGGGCGCTGTCGCCGCGGCAGCGTGAGGCGCTGGAATGGGTGGCGGACGGCAAGACCACGCAGGACGTGGCCCTGTTGATGGGCGTCAGCCCGGCGATGGTGGAAAAACACCTGCGCCTGGCGCGCGAGGCGCTGGCGGTGGAAACCACGGCGCAGGCGGTGGCAAAGGGTGCGCTGCTGAACATGATCTTCCAGCGCCTGCCCGAGGTGGCCCAGGCAGCGCGCTAGGTAAGGTATTCCTCACTCGCCTTCCCTTGCGTCAAGCGGCTAGCTGGTCGGGAAGAGTTTTGACCGTTCGGTTTTTGCGCGGCCAGCGATGGCCATTCCCTGATGCCGCAGTTTCTGCGGCCACCTTTGGTCTTGCTGCCCGTCCTCATCCCCAGGGTCGCGGCAGGACCTTGCGGCGCGGTCCTTCCCCGGGACTGCGCCGCTTCATTTTGATCCGACCAAAAGCAAAGGGCCGGCGCATCGCACCGGCCCCCTGCCCTGTCGGTTTCGACAGTCTTAGCCCTGCAGAGCCTTGGCCACTTCGGCGGCGAAGTCTTCCTGCTTCTTCTCGATGCCTTCGCCGACGGCGACGCGGGCATAGCCGGTGATCTCGACACCCGCTTCCTTGGCCGCGGCTTCCACGGTCAGGTCGGGGTTGATCACGAAGGCCTGGCCGAGCAGCGTGTT
>JBJTSJ010000543.1:0-7213 GCA_046076605.1 Tabrizicola sp. | reverse complement strand
TGGGGCATCCGCAACTTCCGCAAACCCACCGCGATGGACGCGCTGGACCGGCTGGACAGCACGATGCCCGGCCGCCCCATCGCCGCCCTGCGCGACACCCAGGCCATCGGCACGAACGACCCGGCCTCCCTCGCCGTCTGGCACGCGCACCAGGACCGGATGGCTGCCCGCGCCGCAGGCGCACGCCCCGTCCAGCCCGACCTCCGCCTCTCCTCCCGCGACCGCTTCTCGCTTCGCTACGTCGCGCTCACCGCCTTCGTCATGGCCGCCCTCTTCGGCTCCTTCTGGCGCGCGGGGACTGTCGCGGGCCTCACCCCCGGCGCGGCCCTCGCCACCCCGGCGGGTCCAAGCTGGGAGGCCTGGGCCCAGCCCCCCGCCTATACCGGCAAGCCATCGCTCTACCTCAACGACATCACCGACCCCGCGCTTGAGGTCCCCACCGGCACCCGCCTGCAGATCCGCCTCTACGGGCCCGAAGGCGGCCTGACCGTCACCCAGACCGTCGCCGACATCCCCCTACCGCCGCCCGAAACCGAGGCCACCCCCGCCGCGGCCCCAAAGCCGACCCAGGGCGTCCATGATCTGACCATCACCCGCTCGGGCGAACTGGCCATCGACGGACCCGGCGGCCGCGAATGGCAGATCACCGCCACCCCCGACCGCGCCCCCACCATCGAAGTCACTGGCGACATGACGCGTGAGGCCGACGGCCGCTTCAAGCAGGGCTTCAAGGCCAGCGACGACTACGGCGTCACCGCCGGTCGTGTCACCATCTCCCTCGACCTCGCCAAGGTCGACCGCCGCCACGGCCTGAAGGTCGACCCCGAAACCATCGAGCCCGTCGTCCTTGACCTGCCGATGCCCCGCAAGGGCAGCCGCACCGAACTGACCTCCACCCTCGTCGACGACCTGTCGAAACACGTCTTCGCCAACCTTCCCGTCACCATGGTCTTCACCGCCGTCGACGCGGGCGGCAACGAAGGGAACTCCGCCCCTTACGAGGTCACCCTCCACGGCAAACGCTTCTTCGACCCCCTCGCCGCCGCGCTGATCGAGATGCGCCGCGACATCCTGTGGAACCGCGTCAACGCCCCCCGCGCCGTGGAAATCCTCAAGGCCGTCACCAACCGCCCGCAGGGCTTCATCCGCCACGACCGCGCCTTCCTGCACCTTCGCGTCCTGATGCGCGACCTTGAGGCGAAACAGGCATCGCTCACCACCGAAGACCGCGACGCCCTCGCCGAAAAGCTGTGGAAGATCGCGCTGATGGTCGAAGAGGGCAACCTCCAGGACGCGCTTGACCGGCTGCAGCGCGCGCAGGATCGCCTGCAGGAAGCCATCGAAAACGGCGCCTCGCCCGAGGAAATCGACCAGCTGATGAAGGAAATGCAGCAGGCGCTGAACGACTACATGCGCGAACTGGCCGAAGAGGCGCAGCGCAACCCGGGCGACCAGCAGCAGCAGCAGATGATGCAGGGCCAGACGATGTCCGGCGACCAGCTGCAGGAAATGCTCGACAAGCTGCAGGAACTGATGGAGCAGGGCAAAACGGCCGAGGCCGCCGAGCTGATGGAGCAACTGCGCCAGCTGATGGAAAACATGCAGGTGGTGCAGGGCCAGCAGGGGCAAGGCCAGGGCCAGAACGGCCCGATGGGCGAGCTGGGCGATACCCTGCGAGACCAGCAGGACCTGTCGGACGACGCCTTCCGCGACCTGCAGGGCGTGCCGCGCGACGGTGAACAGCAGGGCCAGGGCCAGGAACAGCAGGGCCAGGACCAGGGCCAGCAGCCCGGCGATCAGCAGGGTCAGGGCCAGGAACCGAGCCAGGACGGCCAGGGTCAGGGCGACGACCAGCAGCAGGGCGACGGACAGGGTGGCCCGGATGACCGCAGCCTGACCGACCGCCAGCGCGAACTGCGCGAACGCCTGAACGAACTTCAGCAGGGCCAGCTTCCCGGCGACGGCACCGAACAGGGCGAAGAGGGCCGCCGCAACCTCGACCGCGCCGGACGCGCCATGGAAGAAGCCGAAGATGCGCTGCGCGACGGCGACCTCGACGGCGCGCTAGACCGCCAGGCCGAGGCGATGGAGGCGCTGCGCGATGGCATGCGCCAGTTCGGCGAGGCGATGGCCGACGAACAGCGCGAAAACCGCGACAGCCAGGGCGGCGACCGTGAGTTCGGCTCGGCCGATCCGCAAGGCACCGATCCTCTGGGCCGTCGCCCGGGCGAAACCGCGCGAATCGGGTCGGACGAAAACATGGTCCAGAACGACCCTGACGAACGCGCGCAGGAACTGCTGGACGAAATCCGCCGCCGCTCTGGGGAACTCGCCCGCCCGATGGAAGAGCTGGATTACCTCAAGCGCCTCCTGCAGATGTTCTGATCCTTGGCGGCGTCACGCTTTGGTTGTGCGCATCGGGAATCCTGACCCGCTCGGCGTCCGATCACGCAAACTTGCCCTTGTCAGACAAGCTGCAGCGCTGCATTCCTGCCCTGTAGTCTGGGCAAGAAGTCCAGACACAACCGCTTTCCAGACAAAGATTCGTCATCAATCCCTTTTACCCGTTCAAATTGGACACTTCTGTTCGGTAAGTCGCCACAGGTAGCAGACATGGAATTCGGCAATCTTCAGGCTACGGCCGTTGTTCGCAAGAACTCGATTGCATTCGTCGAACAGCTCTTCGCGCTCTACGCCGCGCGACGCCCACTTGTCCTTGTGTCCAGCGCGACGCAGGCCGGTCAGCTTCCCGGCATCGACATCGACCGCTGCATCGATCCGGGCGACCAGACCGGCTGGCTTACCTCACAGCACCCCGTGATCATGGACGACCTGCCCGCGCAGGTCAGCTACACCTCGGGTACCGAAGGGCTGCCCAAGGGTATTCTTCTGACCTACCGCAACCTCGGCTACACGACGGAACGCATCATCGACGTGATGCAGATGACGTCCGAGATTCGCGAATATGTCGGTGTCCCTGCGACCTTCAGCTTCGGCATGGCCCGTTTCCGGGCGGTCAGCGCCGTGGGCGGTCAGGCCTACATGCCGCCGCGCGGCTTCGACCCGATGGAACTGGCGCGCATGCTTGCGGCTGGGCAGGTCAACGCGCTCTCTGCCGTCCCGACGCTGCTCCGTATCCTTTTGGCTGATCCCAACATCATTGGGGCAGCGGGCAAGGCGCTCCGCTGGCTCGAAATCGGATCGCAGGCAATGACTGCCGACGAAAAGCGGCGCGTCCGGGCGATGTTCCCGAATGCCCGCATCGTGCAGCATTACGGCCTGACGGAAGCCTCGCGCTCGACCTTCCTCGTGATCTCCGAAGCGTCCGATGCCCAACTCGACTCGGTCGGCCACACGGTCGGTCAGGGCGAGATCGACCTTTCCGCCGATGGCCGCATCCGCATCCGCGGCCCGCAGGTCGCCCGCTCGCGCATCGACGCGGACGGTCTGCATGACCTCACCGACGATGACGGCTGGCTGCAGACCAACGACCTTGGCCACGTCGTGGACGGTCAACTGTATTTCGACGGCCGCGCCGATGACCTGATCAACTGCGGCGGCCAGAAGGTCGTGCCCGACCAGCTAGAAGACCGCATCCGCGCCCGGCTGAAGACCCCGGTGCAGATCGCCGTGGCCAAGGTCCCCGATCCCCAGCGCGGCGACGGGGTCCTGGTGGCCCTCGCAGGCCACCCCGATCAGTCCACGCCGGTAAAGGAAGCCGCCACTGCGGCCCTTGCCGAAATGGGCATCTCCGCCGGCAGCGCGCTGCATGTGATGGCCCTCGATACCCTGCCCGTGACCGGCACCGGCAAGGTCCAGCGCCGCATCCTCGCCGAACAGTTCGCCCTGCGCAAAGTGACCGCGCCCCCGACCTCCGCCCCCACCACCGGCGAGATCACCGATGTCCGCGCGCTATTCCGGCACGAATTCGCGGGGCAAAGCATCTCGCCGGGCGACAGCTTCTACTCCCTCGGCGGCGATTCCCTCCACTACATCCAGTTCTCGCTGTCCTACGAATCCCGCTTTGGCCAGCTCCCCGACGACTGGGAAAAGCTCACCGTCGCCCAGCTGCAGGCCCATGCCGACGCCCGCAACACCTCCTCCTGGCGCCGCCTCGAAACCGCGACCCTCACGCGCGCCTTCTTCATGGTCTGCATCGTCGCGCTCCATACCGAGGCCTTCGTCTATTCCCCGAACTGGGGCGCCGCCTATTTCCTCGTCATGCTCGCCGGCTACTCTGTCGCCCGCTTCCAGCTGCCCGAGATCCTGCGCTCCGGCTCGACCCGCACCCTGTGGGGCACCATCCGCTATGTCGCGATCCCGACGATCCTGATGTACGCCTTCCTGGAACTGTTCACCCGCCACCTCGAGGTCCCGTCCCTCTTCCTCGTCGACAACTACATGGACCCTCACGACATCGAAGGCTTCACCTTCTACTTCGTGGAATTCTACATCCAGATCCTCTTCCTCGCCGCGATCCTGTTCTCCTTCGCCCCCGTCCGCCGCGCCTTTGCCGCCCGGCCCATGGTCAGCGCCGTCCTTCTCTTCCTCGGCGTCGCCGCGCTCGACTACGGGATCGAGCTTGTGTGGAACGGCGACTACAACTACGACCGCACCCCCTGGCACTACGGCTGGTGCTTCGCCCTGGGCATGGTCCTCGCCTCTGCCCGCGACCTGCCCTCGCGGCTCTTCGCCCTCGCCCTCTCGCTCGTCACCATCTTCGCCTACTGGCACCTCACCTCCGCCGCCTTCTACGTCGCCGGCGGCTGTGCCATCGTGCTCTTTATCCGCTCGGTCACCGTGCCCGGCCCGGTCAAGATCATCATCGCCGAAATCGCCGGCGCCTCGATGTTCATGTACCTGACGCACTACCAGATGATCTCGCTCGTGAACAAAATCTTCGGCCACCACATGCCCTGGCTGGCTCTTGGCCTCTCGATCATCGCCGGGATCATCGGCGCGCATGCCTATGCCTGGGCCGAGAAGATCGTCCTCAAACCCCGTGGCAAAGCCATCCCGGCCGAGTAGGGGGGCGTTCGCGCCCCTCACCCCCCCTTAACCGCGATGCGCTTCCCTCCTCTCAAAGGAGCGCACGCCCATGTCCCCCCTCCACCACCTCCCCATCGCGGAAATCGCCCCCCACGCCCTCCTCCGCGACCGCAGCGCGCTTGACCCCCAGGCCCTGCAACTCCTCCAGCACTCCATCGCGGCTGAGGGCCTGAGAACCCCCATCGAGGTCTGGCAGCTCTCCACCCCCCGTGACGGCCACACCTACGGCCTCATCTCCGGCCTTCGCCGCCTCACCGCCTGCCGCGCCCTTGGCCACACGACCATCCCCGCCTTCCTCCGCGCCCCCCAGACCATCGCCCAGGCCCTCGCCCAGATGGTGACCGAGAACGAGATCCGCGAACCCGTCACCCCGTGGGAGAAAGCCACCCTCATCCTGAACGCCATCCACGAGGGCCACTTCGACACCCCCGACACCGCCATCGCCGCCCTCTTTCCCGCCCTCCCCCGCACCACCCGCACCCGCATCCGCAACCATGTGAGCGTGGTCGAAGCCCTCGCCCCCCTCCTCACCGACCCCACCCACCTCACCACCCGCCAACTCGACACAATCGTCGCTGCGCTCCAGTCCGGGCACGAGGACCTCCTCACCGCCACCCTCCACCCCGTCATCGGCCAGGGGGTTGAGACGCAATGGTCCACCCTCCGCCCCGTCCTGCAGGATGTGCTGCGCGAGCCCACCAACCCCACCACCCGCCGCCCCCGCAGGCTGTTGAAGCTCCGCCAGGGCCTGACGATCACGCGAGAGCCGACGCCCTCTGGTTGGATTTTGCGGTTCACCGGGCCACAGGCGAAAAGCCCGGGGCTGGCGGATGACGTGATGACGAAGGTGGAGGAATGGTTTGGGGGAGAGTGTCCGTGACCGCGCTCGCTATCCGAATACGTCCGACGCTCCCTCCGTACCACCGTCGTTCAATGCAATCCTTACATTGATGATTGCAGTATCTATGGCTCTCAGATGTTCCTTTGTGGCAGAAAGATTTGACACGAGGCTGTTAAAGCTACTTGGATCGATGTCTTCGATGTTAACACTCGCCAGAATTGACTCTGTTTGCGTGATCATCTCTTGCAGCGATTTTCTGCGCACTCGAAGATCGGCAAGTTTCTGGTCAAGGCTTTTGATCCGATCCACTTCGCCCAACGAGGCATCGGCTGATTCCACTCGCGACGCGCGCTCACGATCCATTACAAAGTGGTCGTGTGGAGTAAGATTAATCGCTGCCCTGCGCTTCTTATTGGCAAGATACCATAAGGAATTTCTACGATCTTCGATATCTTTTCTTAGAGACTTGCTATCTCGCGCGACTCTTGCTTCCGCAATTTCCTTTAAGGTTTCCGAGCTTACCTTGGACTGCAAATGGTCCTTTGCATACTTCAAAAATTGTTCGGGTTTGTACGCGTGAAACCTAAACCCCGTCTCGCGAAGGAACTCTGAAACTAATTCCGGGCGAGGGCCAACGGTCCTTCCACCTGCCTCGAGCCACCAATCCTCCTTAGCATCGTCAGTCACAAGTACGATATCTACGCTACGTTCTTTTGAAAGGTTCTGAAGTTGTTTCCAGACAATTAGATCTCCAAAGACGGATCGCCGCTCCTCAAAGTTCGCTCTATCTGGAAACTTCTTGGTGTCCTTGTAGCCTGGGGGAACCTTGTCTGCATACCGCTGTTCTCCAATCTTAAAGAGGCTCTCTAATTCGTCTTCCTCTATCTTCTTTCCAACATTCCCATCAAAGACATCGGCGATACTCTGCATAATGTCAGCTTCTGTAATGCGCGCGGTAAGCCTGGCCTGATTGGAATCGAGTTCTTTGCAGGCTTCGTCTAGTGTTGCAGTAAGTTTCTTAAGGCCTTGAGGTGAAATAAATGGGTGACCTCGATCTCTAATAAGGGTGGCCTTTAGTTCCTCAATAGTCTTCTTTGTCTCGCTATACGCTTTATCCTGAGCGAGTATTTCAGCCAGGCGGTTCTTAAAGAATTCATAGGCGGCCTGCTCCGGCGCAAACACCCGTCCCTTCATCTGCTGGAGGACTTGTAGAAACTCACTTCTCGTAGTGTCTGAGTATCGATAGAGATTTAGGAGTGTGTTCGCATCGAAGGCGAACATGCAACCCTTCCATAACGTCTCAAGTTCTGCTGTTGTGAGTGG
>JBJTSJ010000542.1:0-3513 GCA_046076605.1 Tabrizicola sp. | reverse complement strand
AGATGAGCCCCGGTCCCCCATCCGAGCACGACCGTGGCCGCGACGGCATGCACGATCACCTCGACGTAGGCGACGACCAGGCCCGCTCGCAGGCTCCGGCCCCGGAAGAGCCACGATGCGACCGCAAACATCGGCAGGCTGAAGGCGAGATTGAGCCAGACGAGCGGCCAGACTCCGAGCTGGGCGAAGCGCGCTGCGACCCCGAGGCGATGGTGTCCCGCGACGAGATGCGCCAGAAGTTCCACGCTTGCGCGGACCCGGTTCTGGGCACCGCCCGTGCCACCGCCTTGCGTGCTGCAGCCGAAGGCCTAGGCACGGGAAAACCCGCGCAAGATCTCCTGAATCTGGCTTTGGCCAAACCTTAAAAGATTCCTAATGCCCGCGACCAAGGTATTGATCTTGCTGCAGTTCCAGCTTTTGTCCACCGTGGACACTAGGCCCGCAGCCGCTTTCCCTCGGGGTCGAACGCCGCCCCGTCCAGCACCCGCGCCCGATGCGGCCGCCCCAGAACCATGACCTCCAGCTCGGCCCCGGCTGCGATATCGGGGCGAAGGTAGGCCAAGGCCAGAGACTGCCCGACATGGTAGCCATAGGCCCCGGATGAGACCTTCCCCGCAGGCTTCCCCGCCAGATCGAAGACCGGCTCATTGCCCGTCGCATCCGCCGTGGTCGCCTCGATCACCAGCGTCCGCAAGACCTCCCTCGGCGGCAGGTCAGCGATGGCTAAGTAAGCCCACTTGTTGAGGAAGTCCTTCTCTATCTTGATCAGCCCCGCGAGGCCCGTTTCCTGCGGCCAGTACTCGGGCGAGTAATCCCGCCCCCAGGACCCGTAGCCCTTCTCCACCCGCAGGCTCATCAGCGCCCGGCTGCCCACCGGCCCGGCCCCGACCGTCTTGCCCGACTCCAGAAGCGCCGCGTAAAGCCGCGCCTGATCGCCTTCCGAACAGTGAAGCTCCCACCCCAAATCGCCGGTAAAGCTGACCCGCAGCGCAATGCAGGGGACGCCCGCAACCTCGATCTGCTGGGACCGCATGAAGGGGAAGACCTCGTTAGAGAGGTCCGCGTTGGTCAGCCGCCTGAGCAGACCGCGCGCGAGCGGCCCCGCCACGTTGAACCCCGCCATGGCCTCGGTCACGCTCTCCCAACGCGTCCCCGCAGGCAGTGGCACCGCATCGAAGAACCGCTTGTGGTAGCGTTCGGCCATGCCGGAGCCGACCACGAAGTAGTCCTCCGGTCCCAGACAGGTGACCGTGAAATCCCCCGCGATCCCGCCGCGCTTGCCAATCAGGGGGGCAAGGCAGGACCGGCCCGGAACGCCCGGAATCCGGTTGGCAAGCAAGGCGTCCAGCCAGTCCTTCGCCCCCGGCCCGGTGACGCGGTAGCGGGCGAAGTTCGAGATGTCGATGATCCCCGCCCGATCCCGCAGCATCCGCGCCTCGCGGCCCACGGGCCCCCACCAGTTCTGCCGGTCAAATCCGATGGTCTCCTCGGTCGGCTCCCCCTCGGCCGAAAACCAGAGCGGATGTTCCCAGCCATAGTTCAGGCCGAAGACCGCGCCCATCGCCTTCTGGGTTTCATAGATCGGCCGCACCCGCACCGGGCGCCCTGCGCTGCGTTCCCCGTTCGGGAAATGGATCTTGAAGCGGTTGGCATACTGGTCGCGAACCCGGGCCTTGGTGAAATCCTTTCCCGCCCAATGACCGAACCGGGCAAGGTCCCAGCCGAACATGTCGAGCTTTGGCTCGCCCTCGACGATCCATTCCGCCGAGAGAAGCCCAAGGCCGCCGGACTGCGAGAAACCGGGGATGATCCCGTTGCAGCAGAAATAGTTGCGCAGCTCCGGCACAGGCCCGAAGAGAGCGGATGAATCGGGCGACCAGATCATTGGCCCGTTGATCACCCGCTTGATCCCGGCACTTCCCACCACGGGAACCCGGTCAATCGCGCGGAGCATGTTGGGTTCGATCCGCTCCAGGTCATCGGCGAAAAGCTCGTGGCCAAATCCCTGTGGCGTGCCGTCCTCGGCCCAGAACTTCATGTCGCGCTCATAGGCGCCGACCAGCAGGCCCTTGCCTTCCTGCCGCAAGTAGTACTCGCCATCCCGGTCTGCGACGGAGGGCAGACGGCGGTCCATCGCGGCGATTTCGGGGATCGTTTCGGTGACGAAATACTGATGTTCGGTGGGCATCAGGGGCAGGGTGATCCCCGCCAGCGCCGCGACTTCCCGCGCCCAGAGGCCTGCGGAGTTCACCACCCACTGAGTATGGATCGACCCCAACGGGGTCTCGACGATCCATGACCCGTCCGACTGCGCCCGCGTCGCCGTCACCGGGCACATCCGGTGGATCTGCGCGCCCCGCGCCCGGGCCCCTGCCGCATAGGCCATGGTCACGCCCGACGGGTCTACATTGCCGCCTTGCGGCTCGTACATGATGCAGCGGATGCCGTCAAAGTTCACCAAGGGGTGCAGACGCTCTGCCTCGTCCCGGCTGACTTCGTGGAAGTTCATCCCGTAGTAGTGCGCCTTGGCCGCCTGAAGGCGCAGCTGATGCTCGCGCGCCTCGGTCTGGGCCAGATACAGTGAACCGGGCTGGAAGATGCCGCAGCCCTGGCCGGTCTCGGCCTCCAGCTCCTTGTAGAGCCCCATCGTGTAATGCTGCAGCCGGCTGATGTTGGTCGAGTCATGCAGTCCGTGGATGTTCGCCGCCGCATGCCAGGTAGAGCCGGAGGTCAATTCCGAGCGTTCCAGCAGCACGACATCCGTCCAGCCAAGCTTGGTCAGGTGGTAAAGGATCGAACAGCCGACGAGGCCGCCCCCGATGACGACGGCCTGGGCGTGGGACTTCAGCTTCACTTCAGGGCTCGTCATCGCCGATCTCTTCCCGCCGCTTTGCGACATAGGCTTCCAGTTCCTCGCGGATGGCAGGGTCCATCGGCGGTTCTTCGTACTCGGCCAGCGCCTGCTGCCAGAGGGCGGTCGCGCGGTCGCCCGCTTCCTTCGCCCCGGCCAGCGCCCAGTTTTCGTACCCGCGCCAGTCCGACAGCATCGGCTGGTAGAAGGCCTTTTCATAGCGCGCCATCGTGTGGGCCGCGCCAAAGAAATGGCCGCCCGCAGGCACATCGCGGATGGCGTCGAAGCCCAGCTCCTCGGCATCCCACTTCAGGGGCCGCAGGAATTCCACCATGTTCTGGAGGATTTCCACGTCGAGGATCAGTTTCTCGTAGGACGCGGTCAGACCGCCTTCAAGCCAGCCCGCTGCGTGGTAGATCAGGTTCGCCCCGCCCATGACTGCACCCCACGTGGCCATCGACGTTTCGTACGCCGCCTGCAGGTCGACCGCGTTCGAGGCATTGGCGTTCGAAGTGCGATAGGGAAGCCCATAGCGCCGCGCCAACTGGCCCGCGATGACATTGGCCTTGGTGTTTTCCGGTGTACCGAAGGCGGGCGCGCCCGAGCGCATGTCGACGTTCGAAGTGAAGGCCCCGTACATCACTGGCGCACTGGGATTGACC
>JBJTSJ010000541.1:0-4314 GCA_046076605.1 Tabrizicola sp. | reverse complement strand
TCATGGTCCTGCCGATCTACGCCGCCGTCGAACGTTACAACTTCGCCCTGTCCGAGGCCGCTGCCGACCTTGGCGCGAACCGCTGGCGGGCGCTGATCGAAGTCGTCCTCCCCGTTGTCCGCCCGGGCATCGTAGCGGGCTGCATCCTGGTCTTCGTCCCGGCCCTGGGCGCCTTCCTGGCACCCGACCTTCTGGGCGGGGCCAAGACCTTCATGATCGGCTCGCTGATCGACGAACAGTTCCGCGGCAGCCAGGGCAACTGGCCGTTCGGCGCGGCGGTATCCGTCATCCTGATGACTCTGGTCCTGATCGTCCTTCTGTTCCAGGCTCGCGCTGCGGCGAGGGCCGGGCAATGAAGGGCGTCCGTCATTACCCGGGCTTCCTGGCCATCACGCTCCTGTGCCTTCTGGTCCTCTACCTGCCTCTGACCGTCGTTGCCGTCTATTCCTTCAACGGCTCAACCTCGATCACCAGCTGGGGCGGCTTTTCCTTGCGCTGGTACGCCGATGTCTTCACGGGGCCAGAGGCCACCCGCTTCGGCCAGGCCGCCTGGAACTCCTTGACGATCGCCATCATCGCCTCGACCGTCTCGACCGTCATCGCCACGGCGGCGGCACTCGCGATGATCCGCAGCGGCCGGTTCCGCGGCAAGACTGCCAGCTACGCCCTGATCAACCTGCCGCTTCTGGTGCCGGAAATCGTCATCGCCGTCGCCACCCTGATCTTCTTCACCACCATCGGCCTGACGACGGGCTACCTGACCATCCTCATCGCCCACATCACCTTCTGCATCCCCTTCGCCTACCTGCCCATCGCCGCCCGGCTGTCAGGGATCGAAGGCTACTACGAACAGGCCGCCCGCGACCTTTACGCCAGCCCCTGGCAGGCCTTCCGCCTGATCCTCTTGCCGCTGCTCGGCCCCGGCATCCTGTCCGGCTTCCTTCTGGCCTTCATCATCAGCCTCGACGACTTCATCATCACCAACTTCGTCAAGGGCGCCGGGATGGAGACCCTGCCGACCGCGATCTTCGGGTCGGTCAAACAGGGAATCAAACCCAACATCATGGCGATCTCGACCATGATGCTGGCCGTCTCGGTCCTGTTCGTCAGTCTCAGCTACCTTATCAACCGCAAGGGCCGGACAGCCCGATAAACACCAGGGAGACAACCGCATGAAACGACTGCTCGCGCTAACCACCCTTCTCGCCACCCCGGCCTTTGCCGAGGGCGAGCTGAAGGTCTACCACTGGTTCGAATACATCCCGCAGGAGCTGGTGGACAAGTTCACGGCCGAGACCGGGATCACCGTCACCATCGACACCTACGACAGCAACGAGGCGATGCTGGCCAGCCTCAAGGCCGGCAAGCTTGGCCAATATGACGTGGCCGTCCCCGGCGACTACATGGTGGAAATCATGCGCGGCGAAGGCATCCTGGGCGAATTCGCGCCCGAGGAAATGCCGAACTTCGCCAACATCGACCCGCAATGGCTCGACGTCCCCTTCGACCCGGGCCGCAAGCATTCGATCCCCTACCAATGGGGCTCGACCGCCTTCTCGGTCAACCGCGACGTCTACCAGGGCGACATCAACAGCCTCAGCATCATCTTCAACCCGCCCGAGGAACTGAAGGGCAAGATCAACGTCCTCGACAGCCAGGGCGAGGTTCTGGCGCTTGGCTCGCTCTACCTCGGCATCCCGCAGTGCACGACCGACCGGGAGCAGCTGAAGGCCCTGAACGACATGCTGCTGACCGCCAAGGAAAGCTGGGCCTCTTTCGGCTCGGACATTGCCAAGGATGTGCTCGTCTCGGGCGATGCGGCGGCGGGCATGATCTACAACGGCTTCTCCGCCAAGGCCCGGGCCGAGGGCGCGAATGTCGAATACGCCTTCCCCAAGGAAGGCTACGTCGTCTGGATGGACAACGTCGTCCTGTTGAAGGACGCGCCGAACCGCGACAACGCGATCAAGTTCATGAACTTCCTGCTGGATCCGCAGAACGCCGCCGCCGTGACCAACTATGCCGCCTACAGCCCCGGCGTCAAAGGCGCGACGGAATTCCTGGATGCCGCGATCAAGGACTCGCCCGAAAACAACCCGCCCGCCGGGCAGAAGGGCGAATTTATCCAGGCCTGCGATGCCGAAACCCAGGCGCTCTACGACGCGATCTGGACCAACCTGAAAAAGTGACACGCCCCCGCGCCCTGCCCCAACGGGCGGGGCGCACCATCCAATGGTGACCCGATGCGCCTCGCCGTCCTTCAGGCTCCCTCTCCCGGGGGCGACCTTGCTGCTGCCTGCTCCCGGATCGAAGCCGCGCTGGCCTCTGCCGCCGCCGCCGGGGCAACCGCCCTTGTCGTGCCCGAGGTCTTCCTGCCCGGCTACAACCACCCCGACGTGGCAAGCCTTGCATTGCCCAAAGACGCCCCGGCGCTTGACCGCCTGCGACAGGCCGCCCGTCAGGCGAAAACCGCACTCGTCCTCGGCTATGCCGAAGTCGCCGACGGCGCGGTCCACAACGCCGCCCTTTGCATCGGCCCCGACGGACAGGACCTCGCCCATTACCGCAAGATCCAGCTCTACGGCCCCCGGGAAAAGGCGATCTACCGCCCCGGCGACCGTTACGCGACCTTCACCCTCGCGGGCCGGAAACTCGCGCTTCTCATCTGCTACGATGTCGAATTCGCCCCTCACATCGCTGCCCTCGCCGCCGATGGGGTCGAGGCGATCCTGGTCCCCACCGCCAACATGATGCCCTTCACCCACGTCGTGCGGCACACCGTCCCCGCCATGGCCGCGAACCACGGCCTCGCCATCGCCTACGCCAACTTCTGCGGCACCGAGGGCGACCTGGCCTATGTCGGCGGCAGCCTGATCGCGGGCCCGCATGGCGAAGTGCTGGCCCAGGCCGGGGAACATCCCGCGCTTCTGATCGCCGACATCCCCCCGGTCGATCCGGCCCGGATCACCACCCAGGCCCAAGACCTTAGGACCCTTTGACCCATGCCCCGCGACCCCCGCTATGACATCCTGTTCGACCCCGTCCAGATCGGGCCGAAACGCGCCAAGAACCGCTTCTACCAGGTCCCGCACTGCAACGGCGGCGGCTACCGCGACCCCTCTGCCGTGGCCGAGATGCGCCGGACGAAGGCCGAAGGCGGCTGGGGCGTGATCTTTACCGAACAGACCGAAATCCACCCCTCCTCGGAAATCACCCCATTCATCGAACAGCACCTGTGGGAGGACAAGGACATCCCCGCCCTCGCAAAGATGGCCGAGGCGATGAAATCCCACGGCGCACTTGCCGGCATCCAGCTGGCCTATTCCGGCATCAACGGCCCGAACCTCTATTCCCGCGACGTGCCCCTGGCGGTGACCGGCGGCCCGATCCTGACCTTCACCTCCGACCCGGTGCAGGCCCGCATCCTTGACCGCGAGGATATCCGCGATCTCCGCCGCTGGTTCCGCCACGCCTTCCGACGCGCCCAGACCGCAGGCTTCGACCTGATCTGCCTTTACGGCGCGCATGGCTTCGGCATCTTCCAGCACTTCCTGTCGCGCGCCACCAACCACCGCAGCGACGAATACGGCGGCAGCCTGGAAAACCGCGCCCGTTTTCTGCGCGAAGTCATCGAGGACGCCCGTGAGGAGACCAAGGGCGAACTGGCCATCACCTACCGGATGAGCCTGCACGAAGACGGCCCCTACGGTTTTTCCAACACCGAGGTCCGCGACTTTGTCGAAATGCACGGCGACCTACCCGACCTCTGGGACCTCGCCCACGGCACGTGGGAGGCCTGCAGCGGCACCTCGCGCTTCAAGGGCGAAGCCGCGCAAGAGGACCTGGTGCGCGGCATCAAGCAGCTCACCTCGCGCCCCGTCGTCGGTGTCGGCCGCTTCACCAGCGCCGACGCCATGGTCCGCCAGATCAAGTCCGGCATCCTCGATTTCATCGGCGCCGCCCGCCCCTCGATCGCCGACCCCTTCCTGCCGAAGAAGATCGAAGAAGGCCGGATCGAGGACATCCGCGAATGCATCGGCTGCAACATCTGCGTCACCGGCGACATGACCGGCGCGATCAGCCGCTGCACCCAGAACACCGCCTTCATGGAGGAATGGCGCAAGGGCTGGCACCCCGAACGCACGCGCCCGAAAGGTCCATCGACCGGCGTGTTGATCGTCGGCGCAGGCCCCACGGGGCTGGAGGCTGCCTTGCAATCCGCCCGGCGCGGCTATCAGGTGACGCTCGCCGAAGCGACGACCACCCTCGGCGGGCGCGTGGCCAAGGAACGGCTTCTCCCCGGCCTTTCCGCCT
>JBJTSJ010000540.1:0-2551 GCA_046076605.1 Tabrizicola sp. | reverse complement strand
GTGATGATCGGCGACCCGGTGAAGTGCCGGATGATCTCGGACATGCTGATGGCCGACTGGGGCATCTACGTCCAGCCGATCAACTACCCTACCGTCCCCAAGGGCACCGAACGGCTCCGGATCACCCCCGGCCCCCTGCATTCGGCCCAGGACATCGCGCACCTGATCACCGCGCTCTCTGCCCTCTGGAGCCGCTGCGCCATCGCCCATGCGGTGGCCTAAGGCATAAAATCGCCGAGACCCATTGCCTTTTCATCAGGGCGGAACATTTCCCATGGCCGCCAACATCGGGAGGACACCCATGAAGCTGAAACTTACCGCCGTTCTTGCTCTGCTTGCAGCGCCTGCCTTCGCCCAGGACGCCGCCGCCCCCACGGGCGACGCCGCCGCCGGCGAAAAGGTCTTCGCCAAGTGCCAGACCTGCCACGTCATCGCCAATGAGGCGGGCGAGGTACTGGCCGGCAAGAACTCCAAGACCGGCCCGAACCTTTACGGCCTGCCCGGCCGCACCGCCGGCACCTACCCCGAGTTCAAATACGGCGAGTCGTTGATCAAGCTTGGCGAAATGGGGTTCACCTGGAACGAGGAAGACTTCGTGCAATACGTCGCCGACCCGACCAAGTTCCTGCAGGAAAAGGAAAACGACAAGAAGGCGCGCGGCAAGATGATGTTCAAGCTGCCGAAGGAAGAAGACGCCCGCAACGTCTACGCCTTCATCGCCTCGCTCTCGCCCGCCCCGGCGGCAACCGACGCCGCGGCCGAGCCCGCTTCGAACTGATCCTTGAGGGCCCGCCGTTCCACGACGGCGGGCCCCCCGGTCCTCACCAGCTCCCGGTCGAGGCCATGCTGGCCCAGGGCTCCGCAGGGGCCTTCGCCGCCCCCCGCTGCAACAGCTCGATCGACACGTTGTCCGGACTGCGCACGAACGCCATCCGCCCGTCGCGCGGCGGTCGGTTGATCAGCACCCCATGCTTGTGCAGATGCGCGCAGGTCGCATAGATGTCGTCCACCTCATAGGCCAGATGCCCGAAGTGCCGGCTGTCCGACGGCAGGCCGGTGTCGCAATCCCAGTTGTAGGTCAGCTCGATCGGGCAATCCTCCTGCCCCGGAGGCGCCATGAACACCAGCGTGAACCGCCCCTGCTCGCTCTCATGCCGCCGCGTCTCCTTCAGACCCAGCAGCCGGTAGAACGCCATCGACTTCTCCAGATCCTTCACGCGCACCATCGTGTGCAGATACTTGATGCCCATCTCAGCCTCCATCTTTCATTCATCTAGCGGTATCACACGCTGCAACCGCAAGCTATAGTCACACCCGACTCGAACCACAGGACGCGCGCCATGCCCCTCACCCCCGACCAACTGGCCGAAATCGAGGCCGCACGGGCCACCCCCCGCCAAACCCTCCGCGCCGTCTCCGAAGGCATGGAGGCGCATCTCTACCGCGCCCACCCCGTCCTCGACCACGGCTTCATCCGCGTCATCGACTACATGGGCGACGACAGCGCCATCGTCCAGGCCGCCCGTGTCTCATATGGGGCGGGCACCAAGCACGTCCAGAACGACGAGGGCCTGATCCGCTACCTCATGCGCCACTGGCACTCCACCCCGTTCGAGATGTGCGAGATCAAGCTCCACGTCAAACTCCCCGTCTTCGTCGCCCGCCAGTGGATCCGCCACCGCACCGCCAACGTGAACGAATACTCCGCCCGCTACTCGATCCTCGACCGTGAGTTCTACATCCCCGAACCCCAACACCTCGCCGCCCAGTCCACCGTCAACAACCAGGGTAGGGGCGAGGTGTTAACCGGCGAAGAATCCGCGCGGGTCCTGGCGATGCTGAAATCTGACGCCGCGCAGATGTACGACCACTACGAAGAGATGCTTTCGCAAGAGGGCCAGCAGGGCCTCGCGCGTGAGCTTGCGCGGATGAACCTCCCCGCCAACATCTACACGCAATGGTACTGGAAGGTCGACCTGCACAACCTCTTCCACTTCCTCCGCCTCCGCGCCGACCCCCACGCCCAATACGAAATCCGCGTCTACGCCGAGGCCATCGCAGCCTGCGTCCGCGACTGGGTCCCCTTGGCGTTTGGCGCCTTCGAGGACTACCGGATGGGAGGAGTGACGCTCTCGTCCAAGGCCATCGCGGTGCTGAAGCGTCGCCTGGCCGGAGAGACGGTCACGCAAGAGGCCTCGGGGATGAGCAAGGGCGAGTGGCGGGAGTTTGTGGAGGTTTGGGGCTAAGTGTTCCATTCGCTAGATAGGCGCTTTCTGTACACTGCGCATAAGATCGTTGTTACTTTCGACGACTACGGTCAACTGAAGAGCAATCAAGGAACATGTTTCTTTGTTGACTGCTACGAAGGAAGAATTGCACTTGTTACCAATAGGCATGTACTTGATGCAGGCTTTAGCGATAGAGTGAAGTCGCATTGGGTTCCAGTTAAGGTGAGGGTGTCAGGTTTTCTTCCGGATTCTTACGAGAGCTTCGAGTGCACACTTGTTATTGAACAGCCAAAATTTCCAGAATCTGAACTTGAAGACGTCGC
>JBJTSJ010000539.1:0-2522 GCA_046076605.1 Tabrizicola sp. | reverse complement strand
CATCCGGACGAACCTGTCGATGGTGTTCCAGCAGTTCAACCTGTGGTCCCATCTGACGATCCTGCAGAACGTGATGGAGGCCCCGGTCACCGTGCTGAAGCGCGACCCGAAAGAGGTCGAGGCCAAGGCGCGACAGTATTTGGCCAAGGTCGGGATCGGCGACAAGGCCGACGCTTGGCCGGCGCAGCTGTCGGGCGGCCAGCAGCAGCGCGCGGCCATCGCGCGGGCGCTGTGCATGGAGCCGCGGGCGCTGTTGTTCGATGAACCGACCAGCGCGCTGGACCCCGAGCTTGAGCAGGAAGTGGTGCGCGTCATCAAGGCGCTGGCCGACGAGGGGCGGACGATGCTTCTGGTCACGCATGACATGAAACTGGCGGCGGACTGTTCCGACCATGTCATCTTCCTGCATCAGGGCCGGATCGAGGAACAGGGCCCGCCCGCAAGCCTGTTCGGCAACCCGCAAAGCGAACGGCTGCGCGGGTTCCTGTCGGCGACGGCTGCCTGATGGCCTGTGTCGGCGCGATCGCGATGGCCATGACCGGGCTGGTCCTGGCTTCGTCCGAACCAGTGCTGGTCGGCACCGACGCGCCGTTTCCGGAATACACCTATGTGGATGCCGCGGGGGTGATCACGGGCTTTGAACGCGACGTGATGGACGAGGTCTGCCTGCGCGCGGCGCTGCGTTGCGATTGGGAACTGGCGAACTTCGACCAGCTGATCCCGGGCGTGATGTCGGGCCGTTTCGACGTGGTGCTGGGTGGCATGGCCGTCACGGAAGAACGGCGGGCGCTGGTCGACTTTACCGAGCCCTATCACGGCACCGACCCGAATGAATGGTACATCGGTCGCCCGGGTTCGAAAGCACCGGCCGAGGCGCTGGTAGCGGTACAATCCGGCACGGTGCAAGAGGCGCATCTGCGCCAAATGGGGTACCGGCATGTCTCGTTCCCGACCGAGCGGCAGGTCCTGCAGGCCTTGGCGCAGGGCGAGGTCGATCTGGCCCTTGGTCCCTTCGAGACCCGGCAGGACATCCGCGATTACGTCGCCAAGAACGGGTTCGACTTCCTTTATTCGGAAGTGATTTTTGACGACGGTGTGGGCATGGCGGTCTGCAAGGGAAACGCATCTTTGCTGGACAGCCTGAATGCGGCGCTTGACACAATGCGCCGCGACGGAACGCTTGCAAATCTGGAAAACCGCTGGTTCGAGTGACCGGCAGAACAACCATCCAATAGGGGAGACTACGGATGAAAAGACTACTTCTTGCAACGGCCCTGGTGGCCGTCTCGGGTGCGGCCTTCGCGCAGGACGTCGTACGTCTGGGGACCGAAGGCGCATACCCTCCCTACAACTTCATCAACGACGCCGGCGAAGTCGCGGGTTTCGAGCGTGAGTTCGGGGATGAGCTCTGCAAGCGCGCGGGCCTGACCTGCGAGTGGACCACGAACGAGTGGGATTCGATCATCCCGAACCTGCAGTCGGGCAACTACGACGTCATCATCGCCGGGATGAGCATCACCGACGAGCGTGAGGAAGTGATCGACTTCAGCCAGGGCTACTTGCCCCCGGCGTCGTCAGCCTATCTGGCGCTTTCGGCGGATACGGACCTGATGTCGGGCCCGGTTGCGGCGCAGACCTCGACCATCCAGGCGGCTTTCGTGGCTGAAAACGGGATGACCGTGGTCGAATACGCGACACCCGAGGAAACCGTTGCGGCGGTGAAGAACGGCGAAGCGGTCGCGGTTCTGGCCGACAAGGACTACCTCGCGCCGATCGCGGCGGAATCGGGCGGCGCGCTGGTGCTTCTGGAAAAGGAAGAGTCGATTGGTGGCGGCGTGGGCCTGGACCGTAGCCTTTACCGAATGCGCAACCTTGTCGAGCAATGCTTGAACACCCTAAATAGCGCACGCAACTTCACCAACCGCTAAGACAAAATCGCCAAAACATTCCTCACGTTCATCTACATCACATCGAGCCGCCTCTGACCCCGCCACTTGTCAACCTGACTTAGCGTACGTCCAAGAGCGTTGTACGAATTCTTCAATCGGAACTCAGCCAGCCAACAAAATGGCCACTAATATGGTAGCGAGTAAGATTACTACCTCATTTAGACTGGGCAATCGAAGCAGGCGCGAGCGCTTATTCCAATCTGCAGATTTACACCTGAGACAGGAACTCGTAGGTGCCCCACAAGCCGGACACTTGATTTCATTCCTTGACTTCATGAGAGCCACGATAACTGCGGAAGATAAGCTCTGGCTTCTTCAGTTGCTTCGGCCAAGCGGCAGAAACAGTTTCCTCGCAGTTTGGGCAATCTGCGCAGTACTTTGGCGTGCTGGCATTACAGTGTGGACACTTTACGAGCATCGTTCCTTTTCATCCTTACGTCACCGCTCTTTGAGCCCTGACAGGCTCTTTTGCGCTTCTACCTACGCCCGGGACTCGTGCCAGTTTGCTCGAGGAAAGTCTACTATGCTGTTTCTTTTCCAGCAGAGTGAGCTCCTCCCCGAAAATCGGACAGT
>JBJTSJ010000538.1:0-3187 GCA_046076605.1 Tabrizicola sp. | reverse complement strand
ATGCCATAGGCATAGGCGCGACGGATCAGGTCGGCATTGCAGCGCGGGTTGTAGTTGCGAACCAGGGCGATGAGGTCTTCGACGTCGATCATCACCGCCCCTTCAAGGGCCCTCAGGCCCGTCAGAACTCGCCCTGGGCTTCCATCAAGGCGCGCAGAAGCTTTTCTTCCGACATGTCGTCGACCATCGGACGATCCATCTCGCCACCCATCAGCAGCGCCATCTGGTCTTCCTCAGGCTCGTCGACCTCGATCTGGGTCTGATAGCTTTCGATCATCCGCTCGCGCAAAACCTCGGCCTGCTGCGCCTCATCGGCGATCTCGCGCAGGGCGACGACCGGGTTCTTGTCGTTGTCGCGGTCCACCGTCGCGGGCGAGCCCGAGGCGATCTCGCGCGCCCGGTGGGCGGCCAGCATCACCAGCTCGAACCGGTTCGGGACTTTGTCAACGCAATCTTCGACCGTCACGCGGGCCATGGGATACTCCAATCGGAAGGCTTCGCTGGAAGTGGCCTGTTTATGCCGGTCAGACAGGCTTGACAAGCGGCAAAACGGTCAAAATCCGGGGGGTTGTTCGCACTTTCCAGTCACAAGGGCTTCACCGCAGCAACATCGGCAACCGGAAGGGCCGCCAGCATCGCGGCCACGCTCTGGCCCGTGCGCGGATGCACCCAGTCCGGCACGACGTCAGCCAGCGGAACCAGCACAAAGGCCCGGTCCTGCAGGCGCGGATGTGGCAGGATCAGCTGCTCCGGAGCGCGCAGCGCCTGCGTTTCCGGGGCAAGGTTTCGCCAGTCATCCTGCGTGGCTACGTCCGGCAAGACCGAATCGCCCAGCGCCAGAAGATCCAGGTCCAGTGTCCGCATGCCCCAGCGTGTTTCCCGCTTTCGGCCGAAACGCGCTTCAACCCGATGCAAAATGGCCATAATTGACGCGGCGTCAATCTCTGGCCCGACCTCCAGAACGGCCGCCGCGTTCACATAATCAGGACCCGCGCCCGCGGGAAAGCAGGGCGTCGCGAAGAACCTGCTAACCGCAAGAACCGTAAGACCTTCTTTCGAAAGCGCTTTGAGCGCCCGCTGCAAGGTCGCTTCCGGGGGGACGCCCTGGAATGGCAGGTTTGCGCCGAACGCAACCAAAGCGTGTATGGATTTCACCATCAGGGGGAACTTTTTCCTATACTTCACTTGTCGGAAACCATGTCCGACTGCTATTCACCAGTAGTTAGCCGCGCGACATTACAATCTGACGTGCGAAAAAACGGACGTTTATTCCGCGCGGCGACATTGAGGGGACCTTTAGATGTTTTACAAGGACGAACGGCTCGCGCTGTTCATTGATGGCTCGAACCTTTATGCGGCCGCCAAGGCGCTTGGTTTCGACATCGACTACAAGCTTCTGCGGATGGAGTTCATGCGTCGGGGAAAGCTTCTCCGCGCGTTCTACTACACCGCGCTCTTGGAAAACGACGACTACTCGCCGATCCGGCCGCTGGTGGACTGGCTCCACTACAACGGCTTCACCATGCGCACGAAACCGGCCAAGGAATACACCGACAGCCAGGGTCGCCGGAAGGTGAAGGGCAACATGGACATCGAACTGTGCGTCGATGCCATGGAACTTGCGCCGCGCGTTGACCATGTGGTGCTCTTCTCGGGTGACGGCGACTTTCGTCCGCTGGTGGAAAGCCTGCAGCGTCAAGGGGTTCGGGTGTCTGTCGTGTCGACCATCCGCAGCCAGCCGCCGATGATCGCGGACGAGTTGCGCCGTCAGGCCGACAACTTCATCGAGCTTGACGAACTGCGCGAAGTCATCGGCCGCCCGCCGCGCGAACCGCGTCCAGCGGTTGGCGAAGAGGTCGCGGTCGAGGCGAAGTGACCGGTAGCGCGGTCGCGTCCCTTTCCGGGGCTGGGGAGCCCGGGATCCCGACGTGATCGCTCTGGCCGGTCTGTTTCTGGCGGCGTTCCTTGCCGCGTCTCCGGTTCCGTTCCAGTCGGAGCTGGTCTTCCTCGGCCTGCAGGCCGCGGGATGGGGTACCTTTTTGCTGGTCGTGGTCGCCTCGATCGGCAACACCCTGGGGTCCTGCGTCACCTATGGCCTTGGCCGCTGGCTCTCTGACCAGCGCGACCACCGCTGGTTTCCGCTGAAGCCCGACCAGATGGTCCGCGCCGAAGGCTGGTGGGGCCGCTTCGGTCTCTGGCTCCTCCTTCTGTCTTGGGCACCCTTCGGCGACATGATCGTCGCGCTTTCGGGCGTGCTGCGGGTGCCGTTCCCGCTGTTCCTCCTCCTTGTCGCCATCGCCAAGACCGGCCGCTACATCGCGCTTGGCTGGTTCGGGGCGGCCGTCTTTGGTGAATAGGCCAGTAACCATCACCTTAAGAAACCCCTAACGTCCGCGACCAAGCCTTTGAATCCGCGAAGGGAATACCCACCTGTCCACCGTGGACACATCCCGCGCTGGACGCCCCCTCTTGCAGGCCTTACATCTGGGGGAACCCCTGCCAAAGGCCGCCCCATGCCCGACCTGCCCTCCCTCACCCTCTACCTCGCCGCCCCCCGCGGCTTCTGCGCCGGAGTGGACCGCGCGATCAAGATCGTCGAGATGGCACTGCAAAAATGGGGCGCCCCCGTCTACGTCCGGCACGAGATCGTCCACAACAAATTCGTCGTCGACGCCCTGAAGGCCCAGGGGGCCATCTTCGTGGAAGAACTCGACGACTGCCCCACCGACCGCCCCGTCGTTTTCTCCGCCCACGGCGTCCCGAAGTCCGTCCCGGCCGAGGCCGCCCAGCGGAACATGATCGCCGTCGACGCCACCTGCCCCCTGGTGACGAAGGTCCACAACGAAGCCGCCCGCCATCACGAGGCCGGCACCCAGATGATCTACATCGGCCACGAAGGCCACCCGGAAACCGTCGGCACGATGGGCCAGCTGCCCCCGGGCGAAGTCCTCCTCGTCGAGACGGTCGAGGACGTGGCAACGCTGAAAGTCCGCGACCCCGCGAAACTAGCCTTCATCACCCAGACCACCCTCTCGGTCGACGACACCGCCGAAATCGCGGCAGCCCTCAAGGCCCGCTTCCCGAAGATCCACGCCCCCGCCCACGACGACATCTGCTACGCCACCACCAACCGCCAGGCCGCCGTCAAGGCCGTCGCCCCCAGGATCGACGCCCTCCTCGTCATCGG
>JBJTSJ010000537.1:0-4219 GCA_046076605.1 Tabrizicola sp. | reverse complement strand
GTCGGTGTGGTAGACAGTGACAAGAAGCTTGTCCTTAGCCAGGCCGAAGTCTTTGGTCAATAGCTCCCACGCGAAAGCTATGGCCTGTTCCTTGAAATAGTCGCCGAAAGAGAAATTCCCCAGCATTTCGAAGAAGGTATGGTGCCGCGCGGTGTAGCCCACGTTGTCGAGGTCGTTGTGCTTGCCGCCCGCCCGCACGCATTTCTGCGCGGTCGTGGCGCGCTTGTAGTCCCGCGTCTCGACCCCGGTGAACAGGTTCTTGAACTGCACCATGCCGGAGTTGGTGAACATCAGCGTCGGGTCATTCCGCGGCACCAGGGGTGAGCTGTCGACGACCCGGTGGTCGTTGCGGCGGAAGAAGTCCAGGTAGGTGGAGCGGATGTCGTTCAGCGAGGCCATGTGGGGGCGGTCCTTACGGCAAAAACGGGAATTCGGCCCCCCATGTAGCCCCCTGCTTGGGGCCTGTCCACGGGTCACGCTTTCGGCACGGGAAAAAAGGCGTCTAGCGCAGCACTTCCACCGCGTCGCCGTTGCGGATCACACCATCCTGTTCGACGGAACAGAGGACGCCGCGCAGGCGGAGTTCCGGATGGGCTCGCACCCAATCGAACGCCGCCTCGCCGTGCCGCACCTTCCACTTGGCGCAGGCATCGTTCCAGACCTCGGAAACACGCAGGACCGCCGTTCCGACCGCAAGCAAGGTCCCTGCCGGCAGGTTTGCCTGGGTCATTTCCAGGTCGCAAACGAAGGTATCACCAGGGTGCACCACCGACTCCCTGTTGCGCCAGATCAGGTCCAGCACTCGACGCGGCAGGATCGAGACTTGGATGCCGGGATGGCCGGTACCGTCGGGAAGTTTCAGCCAAGGCGTGGTGCCCCAGCGTTCGCCTGGGATGCCATGGGCCTTTGTCACCGTGATTTCATCGACAAAGCGGCGCTGTCCGTAGTCCGGGCGGAGGCACAAAAGTTCGACCGCGCTGCCGGTCTTGGGCGCGGAAAGCACCCTCGGCAGCGCGGCCATCAGATCGTCATGGGTGACGTGGGAGGTCACTCGTCCAGCACGTCGCCGGACTCTTCGCCAGCCATGGTGAAGTCCAGGCCATTGGCGGCGCGGATCTTGTCTTCGATTTCCAGAGCGACGGAGGGGTTCTGTTTCAGGAAGGCCTTGGCGTTCTCACGGCCCTGGCCGATGCGTTCGTCCTTGAACGAATACCAGGCGCCCGATTTCTCCACGACCCCGGCCTTGACGCCGATGTCGATCAACTCGCCGGTCTTGGAAATGCCTTCGCCATACATGATGTCGAATTCGACCTGCTTGAAGGGCGGGGCCACCTTGTTCTTCACGACCTTGACACGGGTGGTGTTGCCGACGACCTCTTCCCGGTCCTTGATTGCGCCGATCCGGCGGATATCCAGGCGCACGCTCGCATAGAACTTCAGCGCGTTGCCGCCCGTGGTGGTTTCCGGGTTGCCGAACATCACGCCGATCTTCTGGCGGATCTGGTTGATGAAGATCACCATGCAGTTTGACCGGCCGATAGAGGCGGTGAGCTTTCGCATTGCCTGGCTCATCAGGCGCGCCTGGCTGCCCATTTGCATGTCGCCCATGTCGCCTTCGATTTCCGACTTCGGCACCAGGGCGGCCACCGAGTCGACGACGACCAGGCTGACGGCGCCGGAACGCACCAGCGTATCGACGATTTCCAGCGCCTGTTCGCCAGTGTCGGGCTGCGAAATCAGCAGTTCATCAAGGTTCACACCCAGCTTCTTCGCATACTGCGGGTCAAGCGCGTGCTCGGCGTCGACAAAGGCACAGACTCCGCCTTTTTTCTGTTCTTCAGCAACAACATGCAGGGTCAGCGTCGTCTTGCCCGAGCTTTCCGGCCCGTAGATCTCAATGATGCGGCCCTTGGGCAGGCCGCCGATGCCCAACGCGATATCCAGACCCAATGAGCCGGTCGAGGTCGACTCGATCTCCATGGCCGGGCTGTCGGCACCAAGCTTCATGATCGAGCCCTTGCCGAACTGCCGCTCAATCTGCGCAAGCGCCGATTCCAGAGCCTTCGCCTTGTCCATATCCCGCTTGCCCCCGAGGTCCAGAAGGTTAGCCACCGCCATGTCGTTCTCCTTATTTCATAGCCGCACCCTAGCGGCAACCTGCCTTATGTTCCCCAAGCGTTCTCGTCTTTATGAGCACAAAAAGGGAACAATTCAACTCAAATCTCGTGATGGCAGTTTTTCCCGGCTTTGGTTAAGGGAGGGTTTACAAAAACCGGGCATATGCTGGTGCGGCCGGAAAAGACGGGGGTTGGAGGGCAAGATGCTGGTGTTCTGGGAGCAGAGGCTCGCGTTTCTGGCCACGCCGAAGACCGGGTCGACGGCGATTGCGGCTGCGCTCGAATCGCTGGCGTCAGTGTCGATCCAGCGTCCGCCGGTTTTGAAACATACCACGGTCCACCGCTACCGCCGCTTTATCGGCCCCTATCTGGAAGTCGCGTCGAAGGATACCTTCACGGTGGTGGCGCTGATGCGGGAGCCGACGGACTGGCTGGGATCCTGGTATCGCTTCCGACAGCGCGAGGAGACGGATGCGGGGAAGTCGACCCGGGGCGTGAGCTTTGACGACTTTGTCCGGGCCTGGTGCCAGGACCCGCGGCCGGACTTCGCGGATGTCGGCAGCCAGGGCAAGTTCCTGCGGCCGCGGCAGGGTGAGGGGGTGGACCGGCTGTTCCGCTATGAGGAGATCGGGACCTTCGTGCGCTTCCTTGAGGATCGGCTGGGCTGCGAGATCATCCTGCCGCGGCTGAATGTGTCGCCCCCGGGGGCGACGGAGCTGTCGGCGGAGACAGCCGCCCTTCTGCGGGAACATGCGGCCGAGGATTTCGCCCTGTATGAGACCCTGACTCCTTGAGCGCGGGGTTGCCGGGTCCGGGTTTCGGGCATGACAGGCGGGCGGAAAACGGGTAGTTTGCCGGGCAAGGGGCATGTGAGACCCCATGAGGCATGAAAGGGCGGACAAGATGACCGAGATGATGATGACGCGGCGCGGGCTTTTGGTCGGCGCGGGGGCCTTCACCCTGGCGGCCTGCAACAACGGGATCGGGTCGAACGGCGGGCAGCAGATCGAGGCGCGGGTGGCGGCGACGGAGAGCTACCTGTTCTCGCAGTATCCCGGCACGCGGGATCTCGCCTCGCGGGCTGCCGGGGTCCTTTACATGCCGCTGATGACCGAGGTCGGCGCCGGGTTCGGGGGCGCTTTCGGGCGCGGGGCCCTGCGGATCCAGGGGGCGACGGTCGACTACTATTCGGCCGCGAAGGGGTCGTTCGGGCTGCAGATCGGGGCGCAGCAGTATGCCCACGCCCTGTTCTTCATGACCCCCGAGGCGCTGGAGAAGTTCCGGCGGTCCTCGGGCTGGGCGGTGGGCGCGGACGTTCGCTATGCGAGCCCCGAAGAGGGTGCTTCGATCGGGAAGGAGTCGACCGAGCTGAACGATGTGATCGCGCTGGTCTTCGGGCAGCAGGGGCTGATCGCGGGGGCGTCCCTGGCCGGGGTCAAGTATACGCGGATCATTCCGTGACAAGTGTCCACGGTGGACAAACGCCGATGGTCCAAGGATATCAATGTCTTGGTCGCAGACGTTAGGGAAACCTTAAGCTTTGGATCTTGACCGGGCGGTGGGCGTTTCGCCCACCCTACGCCTGCGCGCCACACCTGATTTGGCGCAATGCTGACGCGGGCGGACGCCTCCGGCGGGAGTATTTGGGACATGGGCAAGACTGGACTGTCTTGCGGGCTTAGGCAGGCGATCCAACGTTTCGGCGAAGTGGACCGGCGAAAAAGGGGGCATGCTGGATGTGTCCGGGCAGTCCGACCCGCACCTGCCCCTGGAGCTGCGTCCCCCTACTTCAGCCGCCGGATCAGGCTTGATGTGTCGTTCCGGCCGCCGCCTATCAGTTGCACGTCCTTGTAGAACTGGTCGACCAGCGCGGTGACGGGAAGCCGCGCGCCGATTTCGTCGGCGGTGTCGAGGCAGATGCCAAGGTCCTTGCGCATCCAGTCGACAGCAAAGCCGAAGTCGAACTTGTCCTGAAGCATCGTCTTGTGCCGGTTGACCATCTGCCAGGAGCCGGCGGCGCCCTGGGAGATGACCTCAACCACCTTCTCACCGTCGAGACCAGCCTTCTGGCCGAAGGCCAGCGCCTCGGACAGGCCCTGCAT
>JBJTSJ010000536.1:0-2624 GCA_046076605.1 Tabrizicola sp. | reverse complement strand
CCGAGACCAATCCGGGCCTGTCCTTCGACCGTGCCGCCGCCAGGGGCCAGCGGCTGGACATCCCGGCAGGGACGGCAGTGCGCTTTGAACCCGGTCAGTCGCGGGAAGTGCGGCTGGTCCCGCTGCTCGGCAAGCGCGAGGTCTATGGCTTCAACCAGAAAGTGATGGGCCCCCTGGAATGATGCTTGACGCAAGGGAAGCGCGTGCCGACGCTCTGATCTTTACCTCAACAGGGATATCAACTGATGTGTGACGCCTGCCTGATCGAAAACATCAAGTCCCAAATGCTTTCGCGCCGCGCGCTGTTCACCGGGGCCGCCGCGACCACTGCCGCCGTTGTTGCCAGCGGGCTTATCACGGCGAAACCGGCACTGGCGCAATCCTCCGGCAAGGTGGTGGACCTGACCCATGCCTATGACGGGTCCTTCCCGACCTTCGACGGTAACCCGGGCATCCTGTATGAACCCGCCGTCAAGTTCGAAGGCAACGGCTATCAGCTCTGGAAGCTGACGATCTTCGAACATACCGGCACCCATATCGACGCGCCCTTGCACTTCACGGCGGACGGCTCCTCGGTCGCCGACCTTGTGCCTGAACATCTCGTCTGCCCGCTTTGTGTCCTCGACCTGACGGCGAAGGCCAAGGATGACGCGAACGCGATGGTGGAACCCGAGGATATCGAGGCCTGGGTGTCGGCGAATGGCGAGATCCCGGCGGGGGCTTGCGTGGCGATGAACTCGGGCTGGGCCGCAAAGGTCGCCTCACCCGACTATCGCAATACCGCGGACGGCAAGCTTGCCTTCCCCGGTTTCTCCAAGGCCGCGACCGACATGCTGGCCGGGCTGAACGTCGCCAGCATCGGCGTCGATACCCTGTCGCTTGACCCCGGCAATTCCGCCGATTTCGCCGTGCATTTCTCGTGGCTGCCGGGCGGGCGCTTCGGGATCGAGAACATGGCGAACCTCGACCAGCTGCCAGCTTCCGGCGCGACTGTGTTTATCGGTGCGCCAAAGCACAAGACCGGCACTGGCGGCCCGGCCCGCGTGATGGCGGTCGTCTGATGGCGGTCGTTCCCCTTTTTGCAGATGAGGAGGCGGGGGCCGAGGCCCTCGCCGTCTTCGACGACATCCGCGCCAAGCGGCAGACGGACTACGTCAACAACTTCTGGCGCGCGCTGGCGCATGACCCGGCGCTTCTGAAGGCGACCTGGGAGCGGGCGCAGGCCGTGATGGCCCCCGGCGCGCTCGACCCGCTGGTCAAGGAACTGATCTACATCGCCGTCTCCACCGCCAACGGCTGCGACTACTGCGTCCATTCCCACTCCGCGGCGGCCAAGGCCAAGGGCATGACCGCCGCGCAGCATGGCGAGCTTCTGTCGGTCATTGCGCTGGCCAGCCAGACCAACGCCATCGCTACGGCGCTATCGGTGCCCGTGGATGACAGGTTCAAGGCCTAGGTCGATGTGATGCGATCAAATTTTCCCGCAATTGACCGAATGCCCCGGAAAACTCTGAAGGACTAGCCCATGGCCTACCGCATCGCCCGTTCTGACTACGCCGCCATGTATGGCCCCACGACGGGTGACCGGGTTCGCCTGGGAGATACCGACCTGATCATCGAGGTCGAGCGTGACCTCACGACCTACGGCGAAGAGGTGAAGTTCGGCGGTGGCAAGGTCATCCGCGACGGGATGGGGCAGTCTCAGGTGCCTCGGTCGGGCGGGACTGTAGATACAGTCATTACCAACGCGCTGATCGTCGACTGGACCGGTATATACAAAGCTGACGTGGGCCTCCGCGACGGGCTGATCCATGCCATCGGAAAGGCCGGTAACCCGGACACCCAGCCTGGCGTGACCATCGTCATCGGCCCGGGGACCGAAGTCATCGCCGGTGAGGGCCGCATCCTGACCGTAGGCGGGATCGACGCGCATATCCACTTCATCGCCCCCGGTCAGATCGAGGACGCGCTCCATTCCGGCGTCACGACGATGCTGGGCGGCGGGACGGGTCCGGCGCACGGGACGCTGGCCACCACCTGCACGCCGGGGCCCTGGCACATCGGGCGGATGCTGCAGGCTCTGGACGCCTTCCCAATCAACTTCGGACTGTCCGGCAAGGGCAACGCGAGCCGTCCCGAGGCACTGGTCGAGATGGTCAATGCAGGCGCTTGTGCCTTGAAATTGCATGAAGATTGGGGAACGACCCCCGCCGCAATCGACTGCTGTCTTTCCGTCGCGGACGATATGGACGTGCAAGTCATGATCCATACCGACACATTGAACGAGAGCGGGTTTGTGGAAAACACTCTGGCGGCGATCAAGGGCCGGACGATCCACGCCTTCCACACCGAAGGTGCCGGGGGCGGTCATGCGCCGGACATCATCAAGGTGGCGAGCCACCCGAACGTCTTGCCCTCCTCGACCAGCCCGACGATGCCCTACACGGTGAACACCATCGAAGAGCATCTCGACATGCTCATGGTCTGCCACCATCTGGACCGGTCGATCCCCGAAGACGTGGCCTTTGCCGAAAGCCGCATCCGGCGGGAGACGATCGCCGCCGAGGACATCCTGCACGACATGGGGGCATTCTCGATCATCTCATCGGACAGTCAGGCGATGG
>JBJTSJ010000535.1:0-5208 GCA_046076605.1 Tabrizicola sp. | reverse complement strand
GGCCACGGTCATGTCGATGACGCTATCGGTGGACCACCGGGTGATCGACGGGGCCTTGGGGGCAGAGTTCCTGAAGGCCGTGATCGATGCGCTGGAAAACCCGATGGTGATGCTGGCTTGACGCGTCGCGGTGGGGGTTTTGCACCCCCATACCCCCGCAGAGTATTTCTGAAAAGAGCAAATTGGGGGGCCGCAAGGTCCCCCTCTTCTATCGTGCTTTGAGCTTTTCGATGAGGGTCCAGGAGCGGCGGATCACGGTGGCGGCGGTGCCAAGAGCGATGATCCAGAGGGTCACGGTCAGGGTCCAGTGGGTCGCGTAGAGGGCGGCGAGGACGGTGCCTGCGGTGAGGACGGCCATGCGCTGCGGCTTGGCGAGGGGGCCAGAGAAGTCGGACGGGAAGCCCTCGGCCCGGCCAAGCTCGCGGATGTAGGCGGTGGAAATAGCGAGGCTTGCTGCGAGGAGGCCGAGCTCGGGCTGGCCTGCGGCAAGGCCCGCGCCGGTGAAGAAGAGGAAGTCGGAGACGCGGTCTGGGGCCTCGTTCCAGAAGGGGCCGTCCTTGGCGCCCTTGCCGCCCTCGATGGCGACCATGCCGTCGATCAGGTTGCAGACGAGGCGGGCCTGAAGGGTGGCCGCGGCGAGGATCAGGCAGAGGAACTGGGCGAAGCCGTTGCCCTGGGTGGAGAGCGCGTAGAGGAAGAAGCCCGCGGTGGCGAAGCCCATCGAGGCCTGGGAGATCTGGTTCGGCGTGATGTCGCGCGCGACAGCCCAGGTGGCGAGGCGGGCCGCCCAGGCGGAATTGCGCGAGGTGAGGGGGCGGCGGTTCTGGTCGGTCATGTCGTCGACCAGAGCCAGCGGGTGACGTGGAAGAAGATCGGGGCGGCGAAGATCACGCTGTCGAGCCGGTCAAGGAAGCCGCCGTGCCCGGCGATGAGGTGGCCCCAGTCCTTGATCCCCCGGTCGCGTTTGATCGCCGACATGACGAGGCCGCCGAAGAAGCCCATCAGCGTGATGAGGAGGCACATGCCGGCGGCCTGCAGGGGTGTGAAGGGCGTCATCCAGTATAGCGCGGTGCCGATGGCAGTGGCGGAGAGGGTGCCGCCAATCAGGCCCTCCCAGGTCTTCGAGGGCGAGAGGTTGGGGGCGACCTTGGTGCGGCCGAGGAGCTTGCCCCACACGTATTGCAGGACGTCCGACAGCTGCACGACGAAGATCAGGTAGGCGATGAGGATGACGTTTCGGCCTTCAAACCCGGGGATCTGGAGGTAGAGGAGCGCGGGCACGTGGCTGGCGCAGTAGACGCAGATCATCAGCGCCCACTGGGTTTCCGAGACTCGGATCAGGAAATCCTTGGTGGAGCCGCGCAAGGCCGAGACGACGGGCAGGAGGAGAAAGGCATAGACCGGGATGAAGATGGAATACATCCCGTACCAGTCCGTGGCGAGGAACCAGTACTGCAGCGGCAGGATCAGAAAGAAGCAGGCGACAAGCGACCAGTGGTCGGCGCGGTTGTGGGTGGTGAGGGTGAGGAATTCCCTCAGCGCCGCGAAGGAGCAGAGCGCGAAGAGAAGTACGACGCCCGGCTTGCCCGCGATGAAGGCCAAGGCCAGGCAGATCACCATGACCCACCAGGCGTTGATGCGGGCGTTCAGATTCTCGATGACCGGGTTTTCACCGGCGGGGGAGAGGCGGGCACGGAGGATTTCGCCGATCACGGAGGCCAGGACCAGGATGGTGCCGACGCCGGCGAGGAGCCAGAGGAGGTGCGGGGAGGTCATGCGGGCGCCTTCAGGGCGAGGAGCGCCTCGGTCGCGCGGGCGAGGAAGGCCTCTTTCGTCTCGTCCGGTTCGACGTGGAGGGGCGCGCCGAAGGTCAAGGTGCAGATCAGCGGCACGGGGATGACTTCGCCCTTGGGCATCACTCGGTTGAGGTTGGCGATCCAGACCGGGACAAGGTCGACGCCCGGGCGGGCCTTGGCAAGGTGGTAAAGCCCGGACTTGAAGGGAAGAAGGGCCGCGTCCGAACTGTTGCGCTGGCCTTCGGGGAAGATGATGAGCGAGGAGCCCTGGTCAAGGGCGGCGACCATCTGGGTGACCGGATCCTCGGTCCGCGCTTCGGGGCGGCGGTCGATCAGGACTGCGTTGAAGACCTCTCGCCCGATGAAGGCGCGGAGGGGCGAGGTCAGCCAGTAGTCCAGCGCGGCGACGGGCCGGGTCTGGCGGCGGAGGGGGGTGGGAAGAGCGGTCCAGAGAAGGACGAAGTCGCCGTTCGACGTGTGGTTGGCGAAGTAGACGCGCTGGTGCGGTACGGGCTCGATCCCCTGCCAGAGGGCGCGGGGGGCGGTCATGAAACGCGCGAAGGTGGAGATCGCCAGCCCGGTCACCCGGGCCGCGAAGGAGCGGAGAAGGGTCAGCAACGCCGGGTCATTCCGCCTTGAGGAGCTGGTCCATCGTCAGCGCGGGCTGGGCGCAGCCGGCCTTGCCAACGACGCGGGCGGGGACACCGGCCACGGTGGTGTTGTGCGGAACATCCTCCAGCACCACGGAGCCTGCGGCGATCCGCGAGCAGTGGCCGACATGGATGTTGCCCAGAACCTTGGCCCCTGCCCCGATCAGGACGCCGTCGCCGATCTTCGGGTGCCGGTCGCCGTCTTCCTTGCCGGTGCCGCCCAGCGTGACCGAATGCAGCATGGAAACGTTGTCACCCACCACAGCGGTTTCGCCGATGACGATGGAATGGGCGTGGTCGATCATGATCCCCTTGCCGACGCGGGCGGCGGGGTGGATGTCGACGCCGAACACCTCGGACACCCGCATCTGGACGAAATACGCCATGTCGATCCGGCCCGACTGCCAAAGCCAGTGGCCGATGCGGTAGGCTTGGACGGCCTGGTAGCCCTTGAAGAAGAGGAGCGGCTGGAGGAAGCGGTGGCAGGCCGGGTCACGTTCGTAGACGGCCATCAAATCCGACCGCGCCGCCGCACCAATTGCGGGGTCAGCATCATAGGCCTGATCGGCAATTTCACGGAGAATCTGCTCGCTCATCTCGCCAGACGCCAGTTTCAGCGAGAACCGGTAGGCGAGCGCGCGCTCCAGCGAAGAGTGGTGAAGCAACCCGGAATGGATCAGCGCGCCAAGCAGCGGTTCATTGCGAACAGCCTCAACCGCCTCTTCGCACACGCGACGCCAGACCGGGTCTACTGCGGTCACTTTCAACTTGGACTCTAGCATGTCATCGCCTCCGTCTGTGGGCACTTGATACCACATCGGTCGCTACAGGCGAGACGCATTTCTGTGCGCTTTCCCATCACGTGTGAAGATAGGTCACAGTTTGATCCAAAGAATAACTGCCTCGCTGGCGCGGCGGCTTTCTGTGATTGCTTCCAGTCAGGTGGGGCACGCCCGAAGGCGAGCCCATGAGATCTGCGTTTCAGACAACAACGTCGATGCGTCTGAAAGGGCCAGGTCCGAAACTGAGCGAGACCTGCGCCACAGCAATCTGGAACGGTCCCGAAACCGAATCCGCAGCCCGCATCGCCGCCGTGTAGGTGAAGGAAGGCTGAGTGACGGAATACTCGGCTACTGTGGCGGCGCCTTGAATGACCCTTACCACATAGGCTTCGCTTTCTTCCGCCAGCGGCACTTCGGCAGATTGCCAGGTATCTCCGTCGATCCGGGTTCTGCGGACCCACGAGCAGATGATGTCCCCGGAAGTGACCGTTTGGCGGAGATGGGCCACCGGATAGGGACGCAAACCTATTCCATTGAAGGCTTCGACCCGAAGGACGACGTTGACGTCATCATACCCCCGGGCAGCGACCCCTACCCGATAGTATCGGGCGAGGCCCCGGGCCGACACGGAAAGATCAATCTGCGACGAAGCAAGGTCCAGCAGCACAACAGTGCTTCCTACTGCCCAAGTGGCTGGCATCACTCCGTCAGTGCCAAGCTGCCCGCGAAGACGGGTAGAAACTTCATATGTGTCCGGTGCAACAAGTTGGACGTCCTTGAACTGGAAAACCTCCCAGTTCGAGCTGCTTCCGTCACCGATTGCCATGGCGTTTGCACCATTCAGTACAGCTAGCTCGCTGGCTGAAGCCAACTCTCCGCTGGCCAGCTTGACCCGAAGGGGTGGTCCATTGTCCCACTGACCGGGGCGATGTGCTGACATGATCGTCTCGGTCACTCCGACGACAGCCGACGCTGCTACAAGACGGTTGATCTCATAGCCGGCATCCTCGCTGGATGACCACACAGCCACCGTACCGGGCCAGGGTTCTGCTGCTACCGCGACATGAGGTGCGTGCGGAACCTCCTGGCCGGTCAGCAAAGGAAGATCCAAGAATACAGGAACTACGGGTACCGGCGCCGTGAATGCGCGGACGGTAATCGCTTCGTCACTGCTATCGGACGGTAGGTAGACGCCAGGTTCAACCCGTACCGCCTCTAGAAGCTGACCCTCGGCCTGTTCAACGCGGTCTACGCGGAAGCACCGACCATCAACACCAATCACGTCGCCAGCACCGATCGACAAGAGCGACTTGGGCAGCGAAAGACGGATAGTGTCTCGGGCGACGCGCGCTTCGGTCAACCAGCGCTCCGCGGCGGTCAGGCCTTCGGATCGAGTCAAGGCCAGAGGCAGATCACTCTGAGACACGGTCAGGGACTCTTCATCCGGCAGCCGTGTTTCGACCGCCCGAACCTCATAGCTTGATTGCGAATCTACAAAGCCAAACCGGACAGTGCCCGCAGTTTCCGACTCGGCAAGACGTGTGGCCTCGATGCTGCCCTCAAGGTCCGGAGAAACCGCCAGATCGTCGCTGCCAATGCTGACCTGAACCCGTGCATTGCGCGTCCTGAAGACCAGTTTGCCCTCGCGTTCAAAGGCATCGAATCCATACGCAAGCATCAGCGGCTGCAAGGATGCACGGGCCGTTGTCAGGTCTTCCTGCTGATACCCACGGACCAGTCCGTAAAGGTCAGAGGCATCGACAGTTTCTGCCCCGGACCGGGAACAGATTTCCTTCACCACCGCCGCCAGCGGCTGGTTCGAGGCCCGCCCGTTTAGCCAATGGCCGCGTGCATAGTTCTCGCCATCGTTCCAGATGTCAGTCTGCCCTGGAAACTCTGGGAAGGGACGCGCGTCCCATGCCCAGGCGAAGGCATGATCCATATCCAGCATTGGGCCGGAATAGAGGGGCGACTGCGGGT
>JBJTSJ010000534.1:0-3176 GCA_046076605.1 Tabrizicola sp. | reverse complement strand
ATCGGTCGCTGCTGCCATCGGTGGCGAAGTGATCGAGGCGCGGGCCTTCGAGGCGGACGATGTCTACTACCGGATCGTCGTCAAGAAGGCCAACGGGTCCGTTGTCAGCGTCATCATCAATGCCCGCACCGGCGAGCAGGTCGGCAAGAATTCGGCCATCGGTCGCGAGCTTGTTGCGGCCGCCGACGGCAGCAAGGGCAAGAAAGACAAAAAGGACAAGACCAAGTCCGAGGGATCGAAAGACAAGTCGACTGGCAACACTGGCGGCAACGGTGGTGGAAGCGGCGGCGGTAACGGTGGCGGCAACGGCGGCGGCAATGGTGGTGGGAACGGCGGCGGTAACGGCAACGGCGGCGGAAACAACTGACCATTGCCTTAATTGTTGCCAAATTCGTCAGTAATAGCCTAAGCCATGCGTATTCTTCTTGCAGAAGACGAAGTTGTCCTGTGCGACCAGATCAAGCGGCTGCTCTCGGCCGAGGGACGGATTGTTGATGTCGTCCATGATGGCCAGGATGCGGGGTTTCTTGGCTCGACCGAACCCTATGACATGATCATCCTCGACATAGGACTGCCGGTCCGGGATGGGATCTCGATCCTCAAGGAATGGCGGGCAGGCGGGGTGACAACGCCTGTCCTTATCCTGACCGCACGTGATGGATGGTCCGACCGGGTCGATGGGCTTGATGCCGGAGCGGACGACTATCTGACCAAACCCTTCCACTTGCCCGAGCTTGCCGCCCGTGTGCGCGCAGCCCTGCGGCGCAGTTCGGGGCGAACGAATCCCCTTTTCGAACGCGACGGAGTGGCCTTCGATACGCGACATGGGCGCGCGTCCCTTCACGGGATTCCGGTCGACCTGACCTCGCAAGAGGTGGCGGTGCTGACTTATCTGATCCACAACGCCGGGCGGCTGATCTCGCGCACGGAACTGTCGGAACACATCTACGAATATGACGGTGACCGCGATTCCAACACCATCGCCGTCTTCATCAATCGGCTGCGCAAGAAGCTTGGTCCGGACTTGATCCAGACAATGCGTGGTCGCGGATACATGATCGACGCCCCCTGATGTTATCCCTGCGCAAACGGGCCTGGATCAGCGGCGGCATTGCGGCACTGGTCTCGCTGACCGTTGGCACTTTGCTGCTGTATTCCTTCCTGAACCAGCGCGTGTCGCATCGCTTTGACGCGGCACTGGTCGAGCGACACACACAGATCGTGGTGGCGCTGAGTTCGGTCTCGGACGATCCTGCGCAACTGAGCGAGTTGCTGTTCGATCCGGCTTATCAGCAACCGTACTCTGGCCGCTATTGGCAGGTGACGGGGCCAGAGGGGCTGATCTTCACTTCAGCCTCGCTTCTGGATGCCACCTTGCCTGGCCCGGCAACGGCGACGGACCGACTGACGATCTTCGACGCGGCAAACCCCGAGGTCGAACAGGTCCGCCAGGCCTCGCAGGTGATCACGCTTGAGGACGGCAGCACCTGGACGGTGGCCGTGGCCGAGACGCTGGCTGAATTGAACGCAGAGCGCCGCGAGACCCGGCAGAGCCTGATCCTTGCCTTCGCGCTGGTCGCGGTGATCGGGCTGGCGAGCGTGCTGTTCCAGACGGCGACGGTCGTGGGCCCCCTGAACCGGCTGCGGCGGGACGTGGCGCAGCGTTGGGACAAGGACGAGGCGCTGAGAGAGGTGGACTACCCCGAAGAGGTCGCCCCGCTGGTCGCCGACATTAACGAACTGCTCGCCCGCAACCGCGAGATTGTCGCGCGGTCGCGGCGGCAGGCGGCGGACCTGGCGCATGCCCTGAAGACCCCCAGCGCGATCTTGCGGAACGAGCTGACGATGCTGGCGGAACAGTCGCATGACATGGGAAAGGCCTTGGAGGCGCTGGACCGGGTGGATGCACAGCTGGGCCGGTCGCTTGCGCGGCTACGGGCCGCGAACTCGGGCGCAGGATCGCAGGCGAAGACCGACCTGTCCCACTCGGTCGACCGCTTCGGGCGGATGTTCGGGAAGATGGCCGGGCGCGAGGGGAAGGATCTTTCCGTCGCCTGCGAGCCGGGGCTGATGATCCGGATGGACCAGCAGGACATCGAGGAGGTGCTGGGTAACCTGCTGGACAACGCTTTGAAATGGAGCCGGGGCAAGCTTGCGTTGACGGCGGGAAAGAAGGCGGGCGGGATCGAGGTTTTGATTGAGGATGACGGCCCTGGCATCCCCGAGGCCGACCGGGCCGAGGCAATGAAATCGGGGGCGCGGCTGGATACCTCGAAGCCTGGCACGGGGCTGGGCCTGGCGATCGCGGGCGACCTGTTGCAGGCCTACGGCGGGACGATCGCGCTGGAGGAGAGCCGGGCACTGGGGGGGCTGGTGGTGCGGATCGGCCTGCCCGTTGTGGGGGGCCGAGGGCGGAAGAGGGGCTGAGGGGCTGATCCTGTACAGAGTGGACAAAATGTAATATGCAATTTAAATCAAAAACTTGCTTGCGGACGTTAGGGGTTCCTCAACATCTTGGCCGCGCGCGGTTTCCGCTACATCGGCGGCAGGATCAGCACCGCGCGGAAGTCGTTCACGTTGGTCAGCGTCGGGCCTGTCACAACCTGACTTCCCGCCCTGGCGAACCAGCTGTGCGCGTCATTGCGGGCCAGAGCCGCGGCAGCGCCCGGGGTCCTGAGGGTGCCTGGGTCGACCAGCGCGCCTGCCACTTCGGCGGCTCCGTCCACACCGTCGGTGTCGCAGGCAATGGCGTGGATTTGCGGGTGGCCGTCGAGGGCCAGCGCGAGCGCCAGGCAGAATTCGGCGTTGGGGCCCCCTACCCCGTCGCCCGTCCGGGTCACGGTCAACTCGCCGCCAGAGAGAAGGAGGACGGGCTTGTCTCCAGGTCTCAGGCCCGCGGCGATATCCTTGGCCATCGCGGCCTGGTCGCGAGCGACCTCACGCGCTTCGCCCTCGATCCGGTCGCCCAGGGTGCGCACCTCGGCCAGCGGAGCAGCAAGGTCGGCAGCGGCGGCCAATGAATGGGCTGGGGCGGCGTAGATCACGTTTTCGGTCCGCGACAGGCGCGGGTCGCCGGGGGGGACGACGCCGGATCGGTTCAACGCCGCAAGAGCCGAGGGAGGGACCAGGATGGACCAGCGGTCAAGGATCGCGCGGACGTCCTCAGGGGTGGTGGC
>JBJTSJ010000533.1:0-8427 GCA_046076605.1 Tabrizicola sp. | reverse complement strand
CGGTGTCGTCGCCCCGGTCTTCTGGTACCTGATCCTTGGACTGCCCGGCATCCTGGCCTACAAGCTCGTCAACACCGCCGACAGCATGATCGGCCACCTGACCCCCAAGTACAAAGACTTCGGCTGGGCCTCTGCCCGCCTTGACGACGTCCTGAACCTGATCCCCGCTCGCCTCACCGCGCTTCTCATCGCGCTGACCCACGGCTGGGTCGACCCCGCCCCCATCCTCCGCGACGCGCCCAAGCACCGCAGCCCCAACGCAGGCTGGCCCGAAAGCGCCCTCGCCCCCGTCCTCAACATCGCCCTCTCCGGCCCACGCAGCTATAACGGCGCTCGCCGCGACTACCCCTGGGTCTGGCCCGAGGGCCGCCGCGACCCCGGCCCCGACGACATCGACGCCGCCGCCGATGCGCTCTGGCGGGTCTGGGCCGCCCTCCTTGCGGTTGCCGTTCTGGTGGCGCTCACCTAACTTCTCCGAAACGACGGAGACCCCATGCGCGCCGCCCTTCTCGCCCTCGCCCTCGCCACCCCCGCCGCAGCGACCCCCTGTGGCGGCGACTTCGGCGAGTTCCTGACGCAGATGAAGGCCGAGGCCATCGCCGCAGGCGTCCCCGCCGACACCGCCGCCGCCTTCTTCAAGGGCGCGAAACAGGACCAGAAGGTCCTCAAGGCCGACCGCAGCCAAGGCGTCTTCCGCAAGACCTTCCTCGACTTCTCGCAGTCGCTCATCTCCAAGCAGCGCCTTTCCACCGCCCGCTCCAAATCCGAAACCCTCAAAGACATTTTCACGCGGGCCGAGACCACCTACGGCGTCTCGCGCGGCATCCTCCTCGCCTTCTGGGCCTTCGAGACCGACTTCGGCCAGGTCCAGGGTGACTTCAACACTCGCAATGCCCTCCTCACCCTCGCCCACGACTGCCGCCGGCCCGAGCTTTTCCAGCCCCAAGTCATCGCCGCCGCGAAACTCCACGCAATGAACGACTTCCCGCTCGACACCACCGGTGCTTGGGCGGGGGAAATCGGCATGGTCCAGATGCTGCCCACGGACACCCTGGAACGCGGCGTCGACGGCGATGGCGACGGGCTGATCCTGCTGAAGACCTCGCAGGCCGACGCCATCCTCTCTGGCGCGCAGATGCTGCAGCACCACGGCTGGCGCGCAGGCGAGCCCTGGCTGGCAGAGATCACCCTGCCCGAAACCTTCGACTGGTCGCTCACCGGCCTCGACACCGAAAAGACCACCGAAGAGTGGCAGGCCCTCGGCGTCACGCCCCGGAACGGCCCTCTGACCCTCGGCCTCACCTCCTCGATCCTTCTGCCACAAGGCCGCAAGGGCCCCGCCTTCCTCGCCTACCCGAACTACCGCGTTCTTTTCGAGTGGAACAAAAGCTTCGTCTACGTCACCACCGCCGCCTATTTCGCCACCCGGATCGAAGGCGCGGACCCTTACGCCGCGGGCAATCCCGACCCTGCCCTCTCAGGCGATGAAATGACCACCCTGCAGGAAAAACTCGCGGCCCTTGGCCATGATGTGGGCAAGATCGACGGTATTCTCGGCGCTGGCACCCGAACGGCAGTCCAGAAGGAACAGGTCCGCCTTGGCCTTCCCGCCGACGGCTGGCCCACCCGTGACCTTCTGGACGCACTCTGATGGCCAGTTGGAGCGTCGTCGCGACCGTGAAGGCCCCCGAGGAAAAGGTGCTGGCCTTCGTGGCCTATCACCTGTCGTTGGGGGCAGGCCACCTTTGGCTCTACTTCGACGATCCCGAGACACCTATTCCCGAAGCCTTGGCCAATCACCCCCGTGTGACGGTGACGCTCTGCGACGAGGCGCACTGGATCCGGGTCATCAAGAAGCGCCCGCCGCAGCACCAGAACCGCCAGACACACAACGCCAGGCTGACCTATCGCGAACGGGTCACGACCGACTGGATCGCCCACATCGACGTGGACGAATTCATCCTGGCCAACCGCCCGATCGCCGACATCTTGGACAACGCGCCGCCCGAAGAGATCGCGATGAAGCTTGAACCCTTCGAGGCGATGCACGATCCGCTGTTGCCCGACGACATCTACACCGCGCGCGAATTTCGTGGTGCGCTGCGCCATGAACACTGGCCGCGCCGCCGCGCCGCGTTGGGTGCCTACCGCAAGGTGATCCGGGACGGTCTGTTGTCGCACTCGGTCGGCAAGATGATGTACCGGACCCGGGTCCCGGGCCTGCTGCCACGTCTGCACGCCATCATGATCGACAAGGAATTCGTCAAGGTTCCCGACTGGCAGCCTGAGATGAAGCTTCTGCACTTCCACTCGCAGGACAAGGCCGCCTGGCTTGCCGCCCTGCCGTTCCGCATGACCAAGGGCGCCTACCAGTTTCGCCCGGAATTGCAGGAGTTCCTGATGGAATCCACCCCGGAACAGATCGACCACTTCTATCGCCGCACCCAGATCTTGCCTTTCGACGTGCGTGAAGAGCTGGTCCAGGTCGGCCGAGTCATCATCGCGGACCTGGGCCTGCGCGCTAGGGTCCAGGCATTGCGCGAAGGACGCCTCTAGGCCACGTTCACCAGCATCAGTGCGGCCCGGCGGAAGGTCGCCATGATCTCGCCCAGCTCCCTTTCTGCGACACCTGTCTCTGCCATCGCGCGCTCCATCACCGCCAGCCAGTCCTCGGCATCTTGACGGCGGATCTCCACATGGGCGTGGATCTCCCGCAGGTTCATGTGGCCGTGGAGTTCATGGTAGTACCGCCGCCCGCCGAAGAAGCCGCAAAGGAAGTTGAACTGTTCGGGCCGCACATGGCTCAGCCCATGACCGCGCTGATGCATCGCCATGATCGCTGCCCCCTGCGGCAGGGTCTCGATCAGGTCGTAGAAATGGTTCACCAGAAGCCTGACCTGCGGCTCTCCGCCGATCCGGTCAATCATCGGCTCCATCGCATCCTCCTTTCCCCGATTTCTTCAAAGAAATCGGACCGGAGCCGTTGAAGGCTCCGAACTGGAGTTTTCAAGAACACCGCCCCCTCAGCTCTGCGGCCGCGTCTTCTTCGGATCGTAGTGCGACAGGGGCACAATCACCGCCGGCAGCCGCTTCTGCTGACCGTCCAGCTTCCCAACCTCCAGCGCCGTCCCGACCTCCGCATGCGCCACATCCACCCGTGCCAGCGCAATGTTCTTCCCCAGGATCGGCGAACGGACCGAGGACGTCACCTCCCCCACCTGCGCGCGCCCCACGTGCAGGCAATCGCCATGGCCCACGTCGACGTTCGCGTCGATCTCCAGCCCCACGAACTTGCGCGACGGATGCTCCTTCCGGCGGATCAGCGCCTCACGCCCCACGAAGTCGTCGGTCTTTGACTTGAGCGGCACCGTGAACCCGATCCCGGCCTCGAACGGGTCGGTCTGGTCGCTGAAGTCATAGCCCGCGAAGATCAGCCCCGCCTCGATCCGCACCATGTCCAGCGCCTGCAGGCCCATCGGCTTCAGCCCCAGGTCCCCGCCATTGGCCCAGACCGCGTCATAGACTGCCGCGCCGTCCTTCGGGTGGCAGAAGATCTCGAACCCCAGCTCTCCGGTATAGCCCGTCCGCGACACCACCACCGGCGCCCCCGACGGCCCGCCCAACCGGCCCACGGTAAAGCGGAACCAGCCCAGTTCCTCGATCGTCGGCTGGTGCGGCGCGGTCCAGACCATCCGCTTCATGATCTCGCGGCTGTTCGGCCCCTGAACCGCCAGATTGTGCAGCTGGTCCGTAGACGACCGCACCATCACCTTCAGCCCGAGCTTGTCGGCCTGATCCCGGAGCCAGACCCCGCCGTAGTCGTCCCCGCAAATCCAGCGGAAGTTGTCGCGGCCCAGGCGGAACACCGTCCCGTCGTCGATCATCCCACCATGTTCGTAGCACATCGCGGAATAGACCACCTGGCCCTGAGCAAGCTTCTTCACATCCCGCGTCAGCACCCACTGCATCAGCGCCTCCGCGTCCGGCCCCGTGACTTCCCACTTCCGCAGCGGAGACAGGTCCAGCACCACCGCCGCCTGCCGACAGGCCCAGTACTCCTCCAGCGCGCCATTCGACGAATAGACCTGCGGCAGCCAATAGCCTTTGTATTCAACGTGATGCCTGGTCTTTTCCACGATGCGGGAATGGAAGGCAGTTTCCTTGGTCATCTTCGGCTCCGCATCAGGCGTGGGGCGATAGGCGATGGAACGGCTGAACTTTTCAGCGCCGGAGTAGGTGCGCACATGGATGTCCGACAGGTACCAGCCATTGGCCGGAGAGGTGTCATCCGGGCAGGCCGAGTTCACGCAGACGATGTCCGTCAGCGCCCGGAACAGCACGTAATCCCCGGGCCGCGACCAGGGTTCGTCGCTGATCAGCACGCCATGTGAATCAATGTTCGTATTGAAGAACAGATTCACCGCCATCCAGCCCGGCCTTGGGTCAACCCCCCGCCCGGCAAGCGCCTTGTTGAAGTTGTCCGAGCAGTTCACATGCCCCGGATAGCCGATCTCGTCATAGTACTTCGACGCACAGGCCATCGCGAAAGCGTCGTGCCGCCCGACCGTGTCCTGCACCACCTCGACCAAAGGCACCCAGTCCTGGTCATAGTATTTCGAGTGCAGCCCCGGCATCGAATAGGCATGGCCCATCAAGGTGCGCGAGGTCGTCACGTCCAGCGCGTGCTGGATGCCCTTGTCCAGCTTCCGCGCGTCAAAGCATTGAAAGTCGGTGCACTGGCGGCCATCCACGTCGATGATCTGGATGTAGTCTCCCGCCTTGACGAAGTAGCTCTCCGCCGTCGCCGACTTCACCCGCAGGTCCAGCACCGGGTCGGCCAGCGGGTCCGGCAGGTCATAATGCCCCACCATCCGCGGCTTGGCGCGTTGCACAAGCACCGTCACCGGCGTCGCCGTATCCTGCGCCTCCGGCGCCATCGGCAGACCGGGCGCACAGACCACCAGCCACCCCTCGCCCAGCGCCGTCACTTCGGCCCGGGAACCCGCCGGCGTTTCGCCGGAGAACATCCGAACCGCGCCCGCCGTCGCAAGGTCGATCCGCCGTCCCTCCAGCCCCCTGCGCAGCCGCAACAGGCTCTCCTCGCCCGAGGCCAGCATCGCCTTCAGCCCCTCGGCGCCAGAGTTCGCCACAACCCCCAGCACCGCCGCGTCAATCCGTCCGTCCGTCGCAGCCGCCACCAGCTCTACCGGCTGGCCGCCCTCATCGTTGACCAGCGTGATCCGGTCCCCGACAAACAGCTGCAACAGAACCGCCCCGCCACCTGGCACCACATGGCGTTCCTGCCCGTGGTGGCGCGAAAAACCCTGTGGGGTCAGAATCCGCGACGGCCGGGGTGGACCGGGGATCACCGAAGGATAGATGGTATCCAGCATCGCTTCCCCCCGCGCCGGGATCGCCCCAGTTCGTTTAATGAGGATAAAACTTGTTCATCCACAAGAATAGCGTCAGGGTTACGGTGACACAAGCGCGCAGAAGGGAAAAGGCGGCAAAATGCGTGCACTCGGCTGCGGCCTGACCGCTGCCCTGATCTGGGCGGTGCATGATCTTCTGGCGCGCAAACTCAGCCAGGGCGCGGCGCTATTGCCCATCGTCGCCACCGTCCTCGCCGCCGGATGCCTGGTGCTGGTGCCCTTCGCCCTTGCAGCCGACTGGTCCACCATGACCGCCGAGGCCTGGCGCGCCAGTATCGCCGGGGGGCTGGCCTTCGCCGTCGCCATCGGCAGCCTCTACAAGGCCTTCTCCCTTGCCCCCGTTCGCCTCGTTTCACCCGTCATCGGGGCCTATCCGCTGCTGACCCTGATGATCGCCATCGCCCAGGGCCGTGACATCACACCGGGGGATTGGTGGGCCGTCCTCCTGATCGTCGCCGGCATCGCCGTCGTCGCCCTGGCCTCCCGCGATGACACGCCCGACCTCTACGCCGCCCCGCCTGCCACGGCGCTGGCCTGGGCCGCCCTGTCAGCGATGGGCTTTGCCGCCACCTTCGCCCTAAGCCAGGACGGCGCGCGCCTCGGCTCAGAGCTTCCCGTCATCCTGATCGGCCGCACCATCGCCCTCGTTGCCATCGTGGCCCTTGCCCTTGCCCGGTCCACGGGCCTGACCCCGCCCCGCGCGCAGCTTGGCCTCCTTGCGCTGATGGGGGCCTTCGACGCCCTCGCGCTTGGTCTCGTCACTGCCTCTGGCACCCTGCCCAAGGCCGAATACGCTTCGGTCACCTCATCCCTGTTCGGCGTGCTGACGGTGCTTCTTGCCGCCTGGTTTCTCAAGGAAAGCGTCCGTGCCGTGCAATGGCTCGGCATCGCCGCCGTCTTCGGCGGCATCGCGCTACTGGGACTGCAAGGGGCCTGAGGCCGGCCTATTCCGCCGCTTCCACCCGAACCGGAGCGCGCCGGACCGACTGCGTCAACCGACGCTCATCCCGGGGCGAGACCCCGAAGAATTCGGTGTAATGCCGTATCATCGGGCTAGAGGTCATGTACCCCACCGATGCCGCGATTTCCCGAAGCGAATCATTGGAATACAGCACCCGCTGCCGCGCCTTCATCAGCCGCAGATGGTGATAGTACCGCAACGGGCTCTGCCCCGTCTCGCGCTTGAACATGCGCTCGAAATGCCGCCCGGACAGGCCCACCGCAGACGCCACGTCCGGGATGCGCAACGGGTCCTCGACATGGGTCTCGAACAGCCGGATCGCCTCGCGGATCGCCGCGGGAAGGCTGTCGGTCGTGCCCCCACCCCGCGCCACGGGGACCTTCTGGCTGGCATCGGCGTCGCGGACGAAGGGATGCTGGAACCAGCAGGCCACTTCCGTCATGCAGTCCCTGCCCAGCCGCTCTTCGATCAGCCGCAGCATCAGGTCGAAGACCGCCCCCGCCCCGCTTGCCGTGGTCCGCCGCCCTTCGCGCAGGATCGTCACCTCGCGAGCGTCCACCGACGGGAAATCCGCCTTGAACGCCGCCTCATAGCACCAGTGGACAGAACAAGGCCGCCCCTCCATCAGCCCCGCCCGGGCCAATGGGAAGATCCCACCCGAAAACGCCCCCAGCACCACCCCGGTCCGGTCCAGCCAGCGGAGCCGCGCCGGGGTGCGGCGGGGGTCGGCGAAGGCAGCGGTGGGGGGCGAGATCAGGTAAAGATGATCCAGACCCTCGACCTCTTGCAGGGTCACGTCCGGGTCGAATCCGATCTCGGCCGAAGACCGAACCGGAGCCGCCGCTTCGGCGACCAGTGTCCAGGTGAACTCTTGCCGCCCGGTGATCTCGTTCGCCGCGCGCAGGGGTTCGATGGCAGAGGTGAGGCACGCCATCGGGAACCCCGGGAACATCAGGAACCCCAGCTTCAGCGGCCCCCGTTCAGTCATCAGGGAACCAACCCGGCGAGGTCGGCGTGCCGTCATCATACTTCGACAACCACTCCACCATCGCGGGTCGGTTGCGGATGAAGCCCTTGTAGGTCGCGAGTTCCGGCGGCAGGTCGCGGATGACGCGGTGCAGGCGGCGGGCCCATTTCGGGACGGTCACGATCTGCTCAAAGCTGCACAGGTAGCAGCGGATGTCGAAGGCGATCGCGTTGGACCGGGGCAGGCGGTAAAGGCTTTGCAGCTCGACCCTAAGATGCTGTTTCTGGCCAAGATTTTCCTGCGTAAGGGTCGTCTTGGTCGGCCCCCATTTCGGATAGGTCTCGGGCGCGGTGTCGAGGAGCGGGTTCACTGTCATCGTCCAGTTGAACCGCCGCACTGGCGCCCCGTGTTGCAGCTTCAGCAGGAACTTCAGCGCCCGGTCGAAGACGCCCTTCTCATGGGCCAAGGGGACGGGAGCATGCCATTCCATGAAGTTCATGCCGACGTCGAAATCCACCGACCAGTCGGCCTGCGACGTCGCAATCCCCGCATCCATCCACAGAGTCCCATCGCGGTCATCCTGCAACGTCCAGTCGCCCTGGGTCTGGCGCATGATGTATTCGAACGGCGGATAGGGAAGAGTCGATTCATCGAGGAATGTGAACGACTGTTCGATTCCCAGCGGCCTGTTCACCCAATGCCAGCGGTTGCCGTCCTTTGTCAGGGAAAACCACTGCGGATAGTCCCGCGCCTTGGTCTCCATGATCAGTTCCAGAGTGTCCCAGCCGGCCAGTGTCATGTGCGGCAGCGACTGGCAGCGGAGCGGGTCTTCGGCCAGCACCTTCGCGCGGTCGATCATCTCGGCGACGTAGTGTTCGTCCACATCGAAGGTGTGCTCGAAGGCCGTGCCCTTCCGCCCCGGGGTATGCGGCTCCATGTTGACCGAATACATGTAGTCGTCGCGGTCGAAGGGGAACGGGAACCGGCGCGGGTTCGTATTCTTGTACGTGAAGGTCTCGCGGAAGGTCTCGTCCCGGAAGAACCCGCCGAAGTCGTCCGGAGCGAAC
>JBJTSJ010000532.1:0-19607 GCA_046076605.1 Tabrizicola sp. | reverse complement strand
AGCACGACGGAGCGGCGGGCGGCATAGGTGGCAAGGACCGCAAGCACACCGGCGATCACCGGCACCAGCGTCCGGATGTCCGGCGACAGCGCGGGCAGGATCCCCGCCACGAACAGGGTGGCGATGGCGGCGGGGCCGGTGGCCGACAGGAAGCGTTCCAGCCAGCCGCTGGTGGCCATCCGGTCGCTGCGGGTGATGACGGGCAGGGCGCGGAAGGCCCAGTTCGCCGCCCCGGCCAGAAGCGCCACGGTCAGAAGGTCGCCGTTCATCGCCGCACCAGACCGGTCGCAGCCCCGGCCAGCATGCCCAGAAGTATGCCACTGGTCGCGCTGATTGCAAATGTCCCGACCACGGTGACAAGGCCTGCAACCGCGATCACCGGCAGCTGGCGGCGGCCAAGTATCGAAAGCAAGAGCGCCAGAAACAGCGCGGGCAGCATGAAGCCCAGCCCGGCGCTGAGGGCGGGCCAGCCCTCCAGCGCGCTGCCGCCAGCCAAGGCTCCGATCACCGTGCCCGAGACCCAGGCGGCATAGGCCCCGAGGCCAAGGCCGAACATGTAGGGTTCCGAAAAGCGCTGTCCCCGCGCCAATGCGCCCAGTGCCTGGCCGAAGACCTCATCCGTCAGGCCCCAGGCCCAGGCCCAGGCGTGCCGCGTCGAGGCCTTGTCCCCGGCCTCACGCAGAAGGGCGGGGCCGTATAGCACATGCCGCAGGTTCATCGCGATCAGGGTGAAGGCCTAGACGAGGACCGGTGCGCCTGATGACAGCAGTGCCAACGCCAAGAACTGCGAGGCGCCGGCGTAGATGATCAGCGACAGCGCAAAGGCCTCGGTCGCGCTGAATTCGGCCCGTGTCGCGGCCACGCCGAACGAGAAGGAGATCGGCAGATAGCCCATGACGATAGGCAGGCTGGCGGCAAGTCCGCGCAGGAAGGTGGGCTGGGTCTGAGGTGTCGCTGCGGTCATCCCCGGCAGGGCTAGCGCGGGCGCGGGATGGGGTCAATGCCAGGGCGTCCGCTGCGGAAAGCCTGACTTGCGCGCGGGGCGGTGGCCCGGCATGTTGGCGGGGAAACCTTGCCCGAAGCCTTTCCCAGGATCAGCCATGCGTCTTCCGTCCCTTGCCGCAGCCTTGTTTGTCACTGCCCTGTCCGCCGCCAACGCCCAGGTCGTCGAAATCCCCGGGTCCGAGTTCGAGGCGGGCAACTGGGTCGGTGGTGCCTATACCGACAACAGCGGTGCCTTCTCCTACTGCTACACCACCGTCAGCTACCAGAACGGCCAGAACCTGTGGCTGGGGCTGTACCCGAACGACACGCTGTCGATCCTGTTGTCGCAGCCGGACGTCAAGTTCCAGCCCGGCCAGAAATTCGAGCTTTGGGTGATGATGGAAACCGGGCTGCCCGCCATCGGGAATGGCGAAGCCTGGGACGAGGCCTATGCGGGCATCACCTATACCGGCATCGCCGCAACCATCGATTTCCTGAACAGCGGGCGATACCTGCGGATGCTGGGTATGGGGATTGACGATGGTTTCGACATTGAGGGGGTCGCTCCCGCTTTGGTGCAAGCGCAGGATTGCCTGGCCCGGCACAGCGGTGCGGGTGGTGGCGGGGGAAAGGTGCTTGGCGCAAGCCCCGGAACCAAGGAGCCGCCTAAGGTTCCGGACCTGACGCGGCCGAAGACCAGCGGCATTGGGTCAGGCGGTGGGCTTGGCACACGGCCGGGCGGGACCTTGGGCACCCCGGCGCCGAAGCCGCAGCCGTGACGATCTGGCCCCCGGGTTGCGCCAGGGGCCAAATCTTTTAAGGAAGAGATTTGTCAAAATCCTTGCTTAAGGATTTTGGTCCGTCACTCTGCCGCCTGGGCGTAGGCTTCGACCGGCGGGCAGGTGCAGATCAGGTTGCGGTCGCCATAGACGTTGTCGACCCGGCCCACCGGCGGCCAGTACTTGTCGACCCTGAACGACCCCGGCGGGAAGCAGCCCGTCTCACGACTGTACTTCCGGTCCCAGTCGCCGACCAGCGCCGCTACCGTGTGCGGGGCGTGGCGCAAGGGCGAGTCCTCGGCAGTGATCTCGCCCTTCTCGACTGCGCGGATTTCCTCGCGGATCGACAGGAGCGCGGTGATGAAGCGGTCGATCTCGGCCTTTGTCTCGCTCTCCGTCGGCTCCACCATCAGTGTCCCCGCCACTGGCCAGGACATCGTCGGCGCGTGGAAGCCGTTGTCGATCAGGCGCTTGGCGATGTCGTCCACCGTGACGCCCGCCTCGGCAAAGGGCCGGGTGTCCAGGATGCACTCATGCGCCACACGACCCTTGTTGCCCATGAAGAGGATCGGATAGTGGCCGCTGAGGCGGGCCGCGATGTAGTTGGCGTTCAGGATCGCGACCCGCGTCGCCTGCGTCAGGCCCGGCCCGCCCATCATCAGGCAGTAGGCCCAGGAGATCAGAAGGATCGAGGCCGACCCATAGGGCGCCGCCGAGACGGTCCCCTGGTCGGTGCTCTTGAGGCCGCCGCCCTCCGGATTGTCCGTCTCGGGATGCCCCGGCAGATGCGGCGCAAGATGCGCCTTTACGCCTATCGGCCCCATGCCCGGCCCTCCGCCGCCATGCGGGATGGCGAAGGTCTTGTGCAGGTTCAGGTGGCTCACGTCGCCCCCGATCTCACCCGGCTTCACCAGCCCGACAAGGGCGTTCATGTTCGCCCCGTCGATATAGACCTGCCCGCCATGGTCATGGCTGATCTGGCAGATCGTCCGGACGGTCTCCTCGAAGACGCCATGCGTGGAGGGGTAGGTGATCATGCAGGCCGCGAGCCGGTTCCCCGCCGCTTCTGCCTTCGCGCGGAAGTCCTCCACATCCACGTCGCCGTTCGGCGCTGACTTCACGACGACAACCTCCATCCCCGCCATCTGCGCAGAAGCCGGGTTCGTGCCATGCGCCGAGGTCGGGATCAGGCAGACTGTCCGCTGGGTATCCCCACGGCTGCGGTGATAGGCGAGGATGGTCAAGAGCCCCGCATATTCGCCTTGCGCGCCCGAATTCGGCTGCATCGACATCGCGTCATAGCCGGTGATCTCGCACAGCTTCTGGCTCAGGTCATTGATCGCCTCATGATACCCCGCCGCCTGGTCGCGTGGCGCGAAGGGGTGAAGGGACCCGAACTCCGGCCAGGTGATCGGCATCATCTCGGCCGCCGCGTTCAGCTTCATCGTGCAGGACCCAAGCGGGATCATCGCCCGGTCCAAGGCCAGGTCACGGTCCGACAAGCGGCGCATGTAGCGCATCATTTCCGACTCGGCCCGGTTCATGTGGAAGACCGGATGGGTCAGGTAATCGCTGGTCCGCAGCATCTCCTCCGGGAAGCCCAGCGTCGCGCGGTGCGGCGGCACCCCGTCGATGCCAAAGGCGCGCAGGACCTTGATGAGGACGCGCTCGTCCGTCGTCTCGTCCAGGCTGATGCCGACGCGGTTGTTGCCGATCTTTCGGAAGTTCAGCCCTTCATTGCGAGCGGCGGCAAGGATACCGGCCTGACCGACGCCGACCTCGACCGTGATCGTGTCGAAGAAGGCCCGCGGGTCGACTTTCGCCCCCGCAGCCTTCAAGGCACGCGCCAGGCGTTGGGTCAGGAAATGCACCCGCTCGGCAATCGCGCGCAGGCCCTTCGGGCCGTGGAAGACGGCGTACATCGACGCCATGACGGCCAGCAGAGCCTGTGCCGTGCAGACGTTTGACGTGGCTTTCTCGCGCCGGATATGCTGCTCGCGGGTTTGCAGCGACAGCCGGTAGGCCTTGCCCCCCTGCGCGTCGACCGAGACACCGACGATCCGCCCCGGCATCTGCCGTTTGTGCGCATCTTTCACCGCCATGAAGGCCGCATGCGGGCCGCCATAGCCCATCGGCACGCCGAAACGCTGAGCGGAGCCGACGGCGATGTCCGCCCCCATCGCACCGGGTTCCTTCAGCATGCACAAAGCCAGAAGGTCCGTCGCCATGATCGCGATGGCCCCGGCGGCGTGCAGCGAGGCAATCCGCTGGGTGAAGTCGATCACATGGCCGTAGCTGGAGGGATACTGGAAGATCGCGCCGAAGACCTTGGTCGGGTCCAGCTTGCGGACATCATCCTCGATGATCTCGATCCCCAGGGGAAGCGCGCGGGTCTTGATCACGGCGATGGTCTGGGGGTGGCAGAAGCGGTCGACGAAAAAGGCTTTCGCCTTCGACTTCGCCACCCGCTCCGCCATCGTCATCGCTTCCGCCGCCGCCGTCGCCTCGTCCAGAAGGCTGGCGTTCGCCACGTCGAGGCCGGTCAGGTCGCAGACCATGGTCTGGAAGTTCAAGAGCGCCTCCAGCCGGCCCTGCGCGATCTCCGGCTGGTAGGGGGTGTAGGCGGTATACCAGGCCGGGTTCTCCAGGATGTTCCGCTGGATCGCCGGGGGCGTCACCGTACCGTAGTAGCCCTGCCCGATAAGCGAGGTCATGACGCGGTTCTTCGCGCCGACCTCCTTCATCTTGGCGAGAAGCTCATGCTCCGCCAAAGGAGCCCAGGGTAAGGGCTTCGACTGGCGGATCGAGGCGGGCACGGTCTGGTCGATCAGCTCGTCCAGTGAGCGGACACCGACGGCGGCCAGCATCTCCTCCATCTCGGACGGAGAGGGGCCGATCTGGCGGCGGTTGGCGAAGTCATAAGGGTTGTAGTCGGCGGGCGTGAAGGTCATGGCATCCATCCTGTGCGTCAGGACCCACGGGTTTGTCTCGCGAAAACCCGAAGATCAATTTTTCGCAGAAAAATTGTGGCCGCTAGCCGATCAGGTCCTGATACTCATCCTCGTCCATGAACTGGTCGAGCACGCTCAGGTCATCGACCTTCAGCTTGAAGAACCAGGCGGCGCCCGTCGGGTCTTCGTTGACCAGACCAGGTGCATCGACCAGCTTTTCGTTAACCGCGACGATCTCGCCGTCGATGGGCGCCAGGATGTCGGACGCGGCCTTGACGCTTTCGATCACGCAGACCTCGTCGCCCTCGGCGACCTGGGTCTCGGTCTCGGGCAGTTCGACGAAGACCACGTCGCCGAGTTGCGTTGCGGCGTGTTCGGTGATGCCGACGACCACGAGGTCACCCTCGACGCGCAGCCATTCGTGTTCCTTGGTGTATTTCATCTTGGGTCCTCAGCGCTTGTAGGTTGTCCGTTGGAAAGGCATCTCGGCGACGGTAACAGGCAGGCGCTTGCCGCGCACCTCGCCCAGAAGGGTCGTGCCGAGTGTAGCATGGGCGCGGGCCACGTAACCCATCGCAATCGGGGTATTGACGGAAGGTCCGAAGCCGCCGGAAGTGACCCGCCCGACCGGCGTCCCGTCCTCGGCGAAAAGCTCCACGCCTTCGCGCATGGGCGCGCGGCCCTCGGGGCGCAGGCCGACGCGGAGCCGCTTCGGCCCTTCGGCCAGTTCCTTCAGTATGCGGGCTGCACCGGGGAAGCCGCCCTCACGTGCGCCGCCGGCCTTGCGGGCCTTCTGGATCGCCCAGACCAGGTTCGCCTCGACCGGGCTGGTCGTCGTGTCGATGTCATGGCCGTAAAGGCAGAGGCCCGCTTCCAACCGAAGCGAATCCCTCGCCCCCAGACCGATAGGGGCCACGCCCAGCTGCGCCAGGAGCTTGCGGGCAAAGCCCTCCGCCTGCGCCTCGGGGACCGAGACCTCGAACCCGTCTTCGCCGGTATAGCCGGAGCGGCTGACCCAGATGTCGCCGAACACCCGGTGATCCATGAACCGCATCGCGGCGACGCCCGGCACCACGGCCTCCAGCGCGGCCTCGGCCCCCGGTCCCTGCAGCGCCAGAAGCGCGCGGTCGGTCACCGGTTCCACCGAAACCCCGGGCATACCGGCGGTCATATGGGCGATGTCCGCCGCCTTGCAGGCCGCGTTCACCACGACATAGAGGTGATCCCCCCGGTTGGTGAACATCAGGTCATCCAGGATTCCGCCCGCGTCGTTGGTGAACAGGCCATAGCGCTGCCGCCCCTCGCCCAGGCCCAGCACATCGACCGGCATCAGCGCCTCGAGGGCGAGCTTCAGCTCCTCCATCAACCCCTTGGGCCGCAGGATCACCTGCCCCATGTGGCTGACGTCGAACAGCCCCGCCGCGCTCCGCGTGTGCAGGTGTTCCTTCAGCACCCCGTCCGGGTACTGCACCGGCATAAGGTAGCCCGCGAAGGGCACCATCTTGCCGCCCAACTCCTCATGCAGGGCCTCAAGCCCCAGATGCAGAAGCTCCGGCTCCTCCAGGTCGGCCATCGCCGTCCCTCCCATCGTCTCTGGCCGGAAAACGCACCGGCACCGTCAGGCGGGCCAATCCCCACCCTGCGATGCCCCCTCTGTCCTTGCACGCTGACGTGCGCCTGAGATCGTTATCCCTTCGGCGTCCCGGATGGCCGGGAACTCTCCAGAGTCTGTTGTCAGAAACGGTCCTTGCGCCTGAGAGTTTACCGGGGCGGTTGCTCCTTCGGCACCGTTGAGCCTTGTGGACCCACCGGATTCTCCCGAACCTGACAGCCTCTGGCTACCGCAAACTCCCCCGGTCGGGCAAGTAGAATTCGGGATACGATGGTATGCCGCCTGCGAGAGGCCAGATGCCTGGGGTCCGCAGAACGTCAAAACCGTACCGGGAGCGGCCGGCGATTGCCACGATCCATGTCCGCGCTGCACACGGACCCGGCCACCCTTAGCCGAGCGTCAGGACGCGGGTTTCGTGCCGTTTCAGGGTCATCCGTGCGGCAGGATAGCCGTCGGACTGGGCAAGTTCAGGGAAGAGCCGCAGAAGTTCGTCGTGCTGCGGATCAGGCATTCCGTCCAAGACCCGCGCGCCGGGTTGAAAGCTTTCAGACCAGATGCCGTGGGTTCGCACGATCTGGTGGCGGTCGAACATGACATGGACATAGGTCACCGGCTGCGGCCGTTGGGCGATGCCGCGCTGGCCGACGAGCTGGATCGCGGGGACCAGAACCTCATCGGTGCCGAAGTAAAGCTCACAGGCGGCGCCAGCGAAGAGGACCCGATGCTGGGGCGAGACGCGCAGGTTGCATTCGGGCAGGCCAGCCCCGAAAGCATTCGCAGGAATTTCAAGCGGTTGCAGGGTCGGGTCGCACAGCACTTCCGCAAGACCCAGCTGTCGCTGGCCGATCCAGCGGACCGGTTGTGGCCCGTCGTCCAGTGTCAGCACCTGATCGCCCGGCTGCAGGCTTTCCACGGGTCGCGGGCCAAGGTGCGTCTCGATCAGCGTTCCGGCGGTGAAACAGGGGATCACCTGCTCGATGTCGACGAAGTCCATCGTGCCGAGGACCGCACCATTGGTGTCGTAAAAGGTCACCGTGCCAGATTCGTCGCCGCTGTAGGTGATATCGGTCCGCGCCCAGCCGTAACCGGACAGGTCCAGAACGTCGAAGTCGTCAGCGCCGGCGCCGCCGTCGACAAAGTCGCCGATGGCGAAGTCGCCGTCCTGCATGACGATCGTGTCGCGTCCGGCCTCGCCCTGGATCCTGTCCGCGCCCGAGCCGCCGAAGATCAGGTCGTCGCCTTCCTCGGCTTCCAAAGTGTCGTCGCCGGCATCGCCATAGACCGTGTCGGCATCAAAGCCGGTGTAAACCCTGTCGGAACCGTCACCGCCGTAGACCAGATTGCGGCCGACGAAGCGTACCCCTTCCAGGTCGTCGACGAAGTCGTCTCCGCCCCCGGCATAGACGGTGTCGTCGCCATCGGCATACAGAATGTAGTCACGACCTTCGCCACCATAGATCAGGTCGGTCCCGGCACCGCCAAAGGCCGAGTCATCTTCGGTCCCGGCGAAGATAGTGTCGTTGCCGTCGCCGCCGGCGATCGTGTCTCGGTTGCTGCCGCCGTCGAGAAAGTCGTTGCCGGCACCGCCATCAAGGCTGTCCGCTTCCGTCCCGCCGAACAGCTGGTCATTGCCAAGGCCGCCTGCCAGCGTATCCATGCCGGCATCGCCATAGAGCCGGTCGTTGCCGTCTTCGCCCAGGATGCTGTCCGCGTCGCCGCCACCGTAGACAGTATCCTCGCCTCCGCCGGTGCTCAGCATGTCGAGACCCGCATCGCCATAGAGCAGGTCGTCGCCGGAGCCGCCGTTCAGACTGTCGGCATCCCCGCCGCCGGAAAGCGTGTCGTTGCCAGCGCCACCCAGAAGCGTGTCCAGCCCGTCGTCGCCAAACAGCCGGTCGTTGCCGTCATCGCCGGACAGGCTGTCGGCCTCGACTCCGCCATAGAGCGTATCGTCGCCCAAGCCGCCGAAAAGCGTATCCAGGCCCGCCTCGCCATAGAGCTGGTCGTTGGCATCATCGCCGTAAAGCCGGTCGGCTCCCGCTCCGCCAGACAGCGTATCGTTCGCGGAACCGCCATAAAGCAGGTCGTTGCCATCCTCGCCCAAAAGGCTGTCGGCTTCGTTCCCGCCGTAGAGCGTATCGTCGCCAGTCCCGCCCAGAAGTGTGTCGTTCCCCGAATCCCCGATGAGGATGTCAGCGCCGTCTTCGCCAAACAGGCGGTCGGCCCCGTCGTCGCCTGCAAGACTGTCGTTCCCGGTCCCGCCGTAGATGAAGTCATCGCCGGTTTCGCCCTGCGCGGTATCATTGTCTGCACCGGCATAGATCGTGTCGTTGCCCGCCCCGCCCCGGAACGTGTCGTTGCCGGTGCCGCCCACCAGCCAGTCCGCGCCACCGCCGCCCCTGATCGAGTCGTCGCCGTCAAGCCCGTCGATCCCCTGCCCGACGTTCGACGACGAGGCGTCGATGCTGTCGTTGTAGAGCGTCGTCCACATCCCCTCGATATGCGAAAAGGTGCCGCTGCCCCCGCCGTTCGCATAGCTGTAGCTCCCCGCCTTGTTGCCAGAGAACTTGACGTCCACCCCGACGCCGGGGGTGCCGCTCCACAGCCCAAGATAGTCGTAGTCGACCGTGCCGGTCTCGCCGCCGAAGATGGTGTCGGTGCCCTCGGCCTCGCTCAGCCAGAACTGATCGCCGTCGTTGCCGCCATAAAGGACGTCACCCCCGACGCCGCCGGCCAGGGTGTCGCTGCCCGCGTCGCCGTACAGCACGTCGTTGCCGCCGCCGCCGACCATGCTGTCATTGCCCGCGCCACCGAAAAGGGTGTCGTCACCTTCTTCCCCGAAGTAGCCGCCAAGCGAGTCATTGCCGTCGCCGCCAAAGAGACTGTCGGCGAGATCCCCGCCAAACAGGGTGTCATTGCCCGTCCCACCCACCAGCGTATCCCGGCCCGCGTCGCCATAAAGGACATCGGCACCATCGTCTCCCTGCAGGCCGTCGCCTTCCGTGCCGCCGTAAAGCGTGTCGGACCCGACGCCGCCATAAAGCTGATCGGAGCCGGCATCGCCGTAGAGCCGGTCGCTGCCGTCACCGCCGTACAGCCGGTCGCCGTTGCCCGTGCCGCCCTGCAACAGATCGTTCCCGGCGCCGCCATACAGGTCACTTTGCGTGTTGTGCCCAGTCAGCGTGTCGTCGAAGCCAGAGCCGACCAGGTTGTCCGTCCCGGTCAGGGAGTCGCCCTGGGCATCCCCGCCGGTCCCGGTGCCCGTCAGCAGGTTGACGTTCACGCCCTGTCCCGAGGCGCTGTAGTCTGCGGTGTCGCGGCCCCCACCGCCGTTCAGCAGATCGGCCCCGGCGCCGCCGATCAGCGTGTCGTCCCCGGCATCGCCCCAAAACGTATCGTTGCCTGCATCGCCATAGAGGAGATCGTTGCCGTCCTCGCCGACCAGGCTGTCGGCGTCATTGCCGCCATAGAGCGTGTCTGCCTCGGTCCCGCCGAACAGGCTGTCGGTCCCGACCCCGCCATACAGCGCATCAGTGCCCGCACCGCCGTACAGAAGATCGTTGCCGTCGTCGCCCGACAGTCGGTCCGCTTCGGTCCCACCGTACAGCGTATCGTCGCCCAACCCGCCGTACAGCGTGTCGTTGCCGGCATCGCCAAAGAGCCGGTCATTGCCGCCTTCGCCCTGCAGGCTATCGGCCTCGGTCCCGCCGTACAGCGTATCGCTGCCCCCCCCACCGGACAGCGTGTCGCTGCCAGCGTCCCCATACAGCGTGTCGTTGCCGTCAACGTGCCCGGCGGCTGTTGGCGGGGTCCCGACCAACGGTGAGGTCGAAAGATCGGTCGTTCCGAAGCCTGGCCCCGCGATGGTGGAGCTGAATTCCTGGCCCCATTGGTTTTCCCAGTAGTAGAGCTCGATTGAATAGGTCTGCCCGGCCTGCAGGTTGACCGTTCCGTTGACCGTGGTGGCAGGCTGCTCGCGGTCATTGTCCAGGTTGAAGACGATGTTGCCGCCACTGTCCCGGATGATGATCCGCGACCCGTCGTCCGACGTGGTGCCGAACGTGTAGGTGCCCGAGGCCGTGATGTTCAGCGTCGACTGGTAGATGACCCCGAAGTCGTCCTGGTCGGTGCCCTGTGCCGTCCCGGCAACGGTATTGCGCAACGCGAGGACGTTGAAGTCGTCGACATATCCCGTTCCGCGCAAAGTGCCGGACGAGATCGTGCTGGTCTGGCCCGACGCGTTGGTGAAGTCGCGCGTATAGACGGCATAGGTCCATTGGCCCTGCAGCGGCCCGTCACCCGCGACGCGGTCGTCGCCGCCGCCAGCGTTGACCACATCATTGCCGCCCCCGGCCGACAGAGAATCATTCGTGGCAGTAGCGGTATAGGTGTTGTTGCTCGCCATTCCTGGCGCGGTGCTGCTGTTCTCGGCCATGGACGTCTCCCGGGTCGCGCACCACGGGAGTAGCAGCTTGTGGTTGATGAGAACTTAACCGGAACATTTTCCGAAAGTGCCGCGGCTCAGGCTCTCCGCTCGCCCGGGCTTGCCACTGGCTCGGTCTCGGGCGCGGCTTCGGGGACCGGGCGGCCGCGCGGGATGGGCTGGATCGGCGCACGGATCGCCAAAAGCGCCAGCCAGACGGCTGCAATCCCGAAGACAACCCCGCCGATGGCTTGCCCGATCAGGACCCCCTGTGCGCCCCAATACCCGCCCAGCCAGATCGCGAGCGGGATCGTCCCCACCGTGTGCCGCCCCCAGTTCACCACCGTCGACCAGAACGGCCGACCAAGGTTGTTGCAGACCGCGTTGCCGACAAAGATCATCCCGTTGAAGAACCACAAAAGCGCCAGCGGCCCGCAGAAGAGGTAGACCAGGTCGCGCGTCAGGCCCTCGGCCTTGAAGGCATCGGCAATTTGCCCGCGCAACAGGAACAAAAGCGCCGAGACGAAGACGATCACCAGGCCGGTGAAGATCAGCCCGTCGATCAGTGTGCGCTTGACCCGGTCCATCCGGCCCGCGCCGAAGTTCTGTCCGATGATCGGCCCGATGGCGCCCGACAGCGCGAAGATCACCCCGAAGGCTACGGGCGTCAGGCGTCCGGCAATCGCCATGCCGGCCACCGCCGCCTCGCCGTAGGCACTGGTCGCGCGGGTCACGAATGCCTGCCCGATGGGCGTTGCGACCTGGGTCAGGATCGCCGGCACCGCGATGGCCCAGACCGGGCCCATGTCGGCCACGATCTGCCGGACCGTCGGTCGATTGAACCCGCCGTATGTCTTGCGGATCGGTTGCAAGGCGACCCAGGCGATGACCACCCGCGCGACCACGGATGCGATGGCCGCCCCCGTCAGCTCCATCTTCAAGCCGAAGATCAGGATCGGGTCCAGCACCGCCGTCGCCACCGCGCCCCAGACTGTCGCCATCATCGCCGACCGCGCGTCGCCATGACTGCGCAGGATCGCGCCGCCGATCATGCCGACCATGAGAAGGGGCTGCGACGGGATCACGATCTGCGGGAAATGCACCGCCAGCGCCGCGGTCTCGCCGGTCGCGCCCAACAGGCCCACCAGCGGCCAGAGGAAGACCCAGACCACGGCAGCGAAAAGCGAGCCGAACACAAAGCTCAGCACCAGCCCGGTCGTCGCCTTTTCCCGTGCCAGGACCGGGTCCCTTGCGCCAAGCGCCTGGGCGACCAGTGCGCCCACGGCGATTGACATGCCGATGCCGAAACTGGTGGTGAAGAACAGGATCGCGCCCGCATAGCCAATGGCCGCGGCCAGTTCCTCGCGCCCCAGAAGCGCAATGTAGAACATGTTGACCAGGTCTACGACAAACACTGCCATCAGCCCGACGGACGAGGTCAGCGCCATCACCGACACGTGCCGGAACAGGTTCCCCTCGACAAACTTCGCCTGCGCTTTCGGTGCCGCCATAGCCAATCCTCACCTTGGGACTGACCTGGCCCAAGCCCATTTCATGTCAACAAATATCCTCGGGGGGTCCGGGGGGCGACGCGCACCCCGGGGCCAACCAAGGGATCAGACGCTCGGCACCTTGCGCAGAAGCGGCATCACGTCGGCCATCTCCGGCCCCGCATCGCGGCCCGTCAACGCGCGGCGCAGGGGGCGGAACAGGTCCTTTCCCTTGCGGCCCGTGGCCTCTTTCACCGCCGCAGTCCACTCGCCCCAGGTCGCCGTGGTCCAGGGCTTGGACGGAAGCAGTGCCAAGGCCTGCCGGACGAAATCGCGGTCAGCCTCGTCCACCACCGGCTCGGCCCCGTCACGGAACAAGGTCCACCACTGGCCAAGATCATCGAGGATAGTGATGTTGCCCTTGGCCACCGCCCAGAACGCCTCGGCCTCTGCTTCCGGTACGCCCAAAGCCGCAACCCGGTCTTTCACCGCCAAGAACGGCAGGCCTTGCACATGATGCCGCGTCAGCGGGAAAAGGTCCTCCGCATCGAACTTCGTCGGTGCGGCCCCGAAGGAGCCCACGTCGAACCCGGCGATCAGCTCCTCCATGCTGGAGGCCAGCTCGACCGGCTTCGACGACCCCAACCGCGCCATCAGGCTTAGCAGAGCCATAGGCTCTACCCCCCGCGCGCGGAGGTCGCGCAGGCTAAGGACGCCCAGCCGCTTCGACAATTCCTCGCCCTGCGGCCCGGTCAAGAGACTGTGGTGCGCAAAGGTCGGCGGTGTTCCCCCCAGCGCCTTCATGATCTGGATCTGCGTCGCCGTGTTCGTCACATGGTCCGCCCCGCGCACGATATGGGTAACACCCATGTCCACGTCATCGACCGAGGACGCAAAGGTATAGAGCACCTGCCCGTCCGCCTTGATCAGCACGGGGTCGCTGACCGAAGCCGCATCAATGGAAATCGGCCCGATGATCCCGTCGGTCCACTCGATCCGCTCCTGATCCAGCTTGAAGCGCCAGTAGCCCTGGCGCCCCTCGGCGCGGTAGGCCGCCTTCTGCTCCTCGGTCAGGTTCAGGGCCGCGCGGTCATAGACCGGGGGCTTGCCCATGTTCAGCTGCTTCTTCCGCTTCAGGTCCAGCTCCACCGGCGTCTCGAAACACTCGTAGAACCGCCCCGCCGCCTTCAGCTGCTCGGCGGCTTCCGCATAGCGCGCCATGCGCAAGGACTGCTGCTCCACCCGGTCGTACTTGATCCCAAGCCAGGCGAGGTCCGCCTTCAGCCCATCGATGTATTCCTGCTTCGACCGCTCCTGATCCGTATCATCCAGCCGCAGGATGAACGTCCCGCCGTTCTGGCGCGCGATCAGGTAGTTCATCAGCGCGGTGCGGAGGTTGCCCACATGGATCCAGCCGGTGGGCGAGGGGGCGAAGCGACAGGTGACGGTCATGGGAAGGCTCCTTCGAAGGCCCTTCCCTGTCACAAGGCCCTGCAATTGTCCAGTTTGCGGCGCGGGCGCGGACTTCCGTGGCAACGCCGTCCGCGCGGTTCGATGCGAGCCAAGGACGGCTCCCCGTTTCGGGATCACATCGGATGCACCGGCCACTTCTGTCCAAGGTCCTCCAGCCCGACCCGGATCGCCTCGCGCAGCACGCCTTCGTCCACCGCATCAAGCCGCTTCACGTAAAGACAAGCCTTTGCCATCCGGTGCGGGCCAAGCTGTGCGAGGATCGGGTCCAGCGTCTCGCCGCCCGCCATCAGGTAGATCGACAACTCGGCCTTTCGCGGCGAGAAACCGGTGGCAAGGCTTTCCCCGCCGTGCCCGCTTTCGTACCGGTATTCATAGCGACCGAAGCCCACCATCGACGGTCCCCAGAGCCGGGGCTCCCAGCCCGTCACCTCGCTAAAGATCGACAACAGCCGCTCTGCCTCGTCCCGGCGCTTGTCGTCGACCCCGGCGAGCCAGGTTGCCCGATCCAGGGCTGCACTTTTCGTCTTTGCCTCGTATGCCATTTCCGCCTCCTCGCTTTCCCCGCAAGTCTATCACAGGCCATGCCGGATTTCCCCTGCCGCATCCCCTTTCCGTTGGCCCTCCGCCTGCCTACCTTGCGCCCATGACCAATCCAGCCCCCGACAGCATCGCCCCCTCGCTCGCCTACCTGGAACAGCTTGCGCATGAGGCGGTCTCGACCCTGCCCGAACCTTTCCGCGACCCTGCGACCCATATCCGCATCCGCGTCGAGGAGTTTCCGGAAGACGAGATGCTGGAAGAGCTTGGCATCGACGATGCCTTCGACCTGACCGGCCTTTACGACGGCATCCCCCTGACCGAGAAATCCACCGCCGAGCAGGTGACCCGCCCCGACGTGGTCTGGCTCTTCCGCCGCCCCATCTTGGACGAATGGGCCGAACGCGGCGATGTCTCGCTGCAGGAACTTGTGACGCATGTCGTGGTCCACGAGATCGCGCATCATTTCGGCTGGTCCGATGAGCAGATCGCCGCCATCGACCGCTGGTGGGAGTGATCCCCGACGATTCGCACAGGGGTTGTGCAGTCCTGCACCGGCAATGACGCAGGCGTGAGCGGTCGGTTCGGTCGGCAGACCTACTCTTTCGCCTACCCAACGAAGGAGGACACCATGACCCGACTGTCTCGCCGCCAGGCGCATTCTGCCGGAGCCACCATGCCCCTCGCCGCCGCCCTGCCGCTGCCCCTTGCTGCGCAAGAGACGATGCAGGGCTCGGGCTTCGCGCCCTGGAACCGCTTCAAGCTTGGCAGCTTCGAGGTGACGACGCTGCTGGCCGGCACCCGTCCGGTCGAGAAGCCGCAAGAGATATTCGGCACCAACGCCAGTCCGGAAGAGTTTGGCGCGCTCGCGGCCGCGAACTTCATTCCGACGGACAAGGCGCAGTTCTTCTTCACCCCGACCGTAGTCAACACCGGGGCCGAGATCGTCCTCTTCGACACCGGTCTTGCCGCCGAGAGCACGCTGGCTGCCCTGACCGCTGCGGGCATGACCCCGGACATGGTCGATGTGGTCGTGGTGACCCACATGCACGGCGACCATATCGGCGGGCTGATGGGCGCGGACGGGGCGACGCCGACCTATGCGAACGCCCGCTATGTGACCGGTAGCGCGGAACACAACCATTGGTCGGCTGCTGCGGACGAAGGCTTCGACAAGAACGTGAAGCCGCTGAACGACAAGTTCACCTTCCTGGATGACGGCGGCAGCGTGGTATCGGGCATCACCGGCATGGCAGCCTTCGGCCACACGCCCGGCCACATGATCTATCAGGTGGAATCGGGCGGCCAGAGACTGGCGATCACTGCGGACACTGCAAACCACTACGTATGGTCCCTGCAGAAACCCGACTGGGAAGTCCGCTTCGACGCCGACAAGCCCGCAGCCGCCGCTGCCCGCAAGCAGGTCTTTGGGATGATCGCCGCCGACCGAATCCCGTTCATCGGCTACCACATGCCCTTCCCAGGCGTGGGCTATGTCGAGGCGATGGGCGACGGCTTCCGTTATGTCCCGGCCACCTATCAGCTGATGCTGAACGGCTGAGCCAAAGGACCAAAATCCTTCGAAGGATTTTGCCAAAAGTTTTCGAAAACTTTTGCCCCCGACCCGACCGTCGGGGGCGGTTCCATTTCCTGACGGAAGGCTTATGATAGCGGTAACAGTCCACAGGTGCCGCATGACTCAAGCCCCGATCCTGACCCTGACGCTCAACCCCGCGCTCGACATGGCGACCGAGGTGCATGAGCTGATCCCCGGCCACAAGCTTCGTTGCACCGAGCCGCTTCTCGACCCCGGTGGCGGCGGCCTGAATGTCTCCCGCGCGATCAAGTCCCTTGGCGGCGACAGCCTGGCGCTCGTCGCCATCGGCGGCCTCACGGGAGACCGGCTGGCGGGGCTGATCCGGGGAGAAGGCGTGACCTTCCTCTCGATCCTTGGCCCCGGCGAGACGCGGCAGTCGTTGACCGTCAACGAAAGCACCACCGGCAAGCAGTACCGCTTCATGCTGCCCGGCCCGGTCTGGGGCGAGGCAGAACGCGCGCGTGTCTTCACCCTTCTGCGCGCCACCGCCCGTCCGGGTGGATTTTCGGTCATTTCTGGCAGCCAGCCCCCGGGTGTCCCCGTCGACTTCCCCGCGCAGCTCGCGGCCTCGATGCCTGAGACGCGGGTCGTCCTCGACACCTCCGGCTCGACCCTGACCGAAGCAGTGCGCCACCCGATCCCCGGACTGGAAGTCCTGCGCATGGACGGACCGGAGGGCGAGGAACTGGCCGGCAAGCCGCTTCCAACCCTTTCCGACACCGCCGAATTCGCCCAGTCGCTGGTTCGGCGTGGTGTCGCCAAAACCGTGATCGTCGCCCGCGGGGCAGAGGGCAACGTGCTTGCCGACAAGGACCAGAAGCTGTTTGCCAAGGCTGCCAAGGTCCGGGTCCGGTCAACGGTCGGCGCGGGCGACAGCTTTGTCGCGGCCTTCGTCCTGGCGCTGGCGCAAGGGCAGTCGAACGCCGAAGCCCTGGCGCTCGGCTCTGCCGCTGCATCTGCCGCCGTGACCACCGATGCCACGCAACTTTGCCGCCCCGAGGACGTGATGCGCCTCTTGCGGGAATGCACGGTAACCGAAGTCTGACCGGATCAGGCCTTCCCAGGCCCGACACTCTTTCCTTGCCGCCGTACCCCGGCTAAGTCTGCCCGATGCGGCAGACCCTGACCGAGATCTACGAGGCCCGCGTGGCGGACGGCTCCCTGCGCGCCGATCCCGCCCAGCATGCCGTCCTGCCCCGGCTGGAGGCCCTGCGCGTCTGGCTGGAGACACATGCCACCCGCAAGACCGGCCTTCTTGCCGGCATCTTCGCCAAACCCGCCGCTTCGCCCCGTGGCCTTTATCTCTGGGGCGGCGTCGGGCGCGGCAAGTCGATGCTGATGGACCTTTTCACCGAGGTCACCGACATCCCGCAGAAGCGGCGGGTGCATTTCCACGCATTCATGCAGGATGTGCACAAGGGGATGCACGCGGCCCGGCAGCGCGGGGTCGAGGATCCGCTGACCCCCGTCGCCGAAGACATCGGCCGCGACCTGCGCCTTCTTGCCTTTGACGAGATGCAAATCTCGGACATCACCGATGCGATGATCGTGGGTCGGCTGTTCGAAAAGCTGTTCGCTGCCGGGATCGTCATCGTATCCACCTCGAACCGTCCGCCGATCGACCTCTACAAGGACGGCCTCAGCCGCGCGCTGTTCCTGCCCTTCATCGCCATGCTGGAAGAGCGGCTGGAGGTCGTGGAACTGGAAAGCCCGACCGACTACCGCCAGCATCGTCTGGCGGGCGAGCAGGTCTACTTCCACCCGGCCCGGACTGCCGCGACGCAGATTTCGGCCCTTTGGACCGACCTGACCGACGGTGCGACCGAGCAGCCTCTGACTTTGCAGGTGAACGGACGCCAGGTCAGCCTGCCCCGCTTTGCCAATGGCGTCGGGCGCGCCAGTTTCTGGGATCTCTGCGCCAAGCCTTTGGGCCCGGGCGATTATCTGGCCATCGCCCACGCTGTTCGGGTGCTGATCCTGGAAGACATCCCGCAGCTCTCCTCGGCGAACTACAACGAAGCCAAACGCTTTGTCACCCTGATCGACGCCCTCTACGAGGCCAAGGTGCGCCTGATTGCTTCGGCCGCCGAAACCCCGGAACGGCTCTACATCGAGGGCGAGGGCGCCTTCGAGTTCGAGCGCACGGCAAGTCGGCTGCGCGAGATGCAGGGTGCGGACTGGGGCAGGGACAGATGAAGACGGAGCCTCGGGATTTCCCCAACGATCCGTAGGCCCCCAGCCATCAGCTGGACAGCGCCTGCCACAGCAGCCGCAGCGCCATTGCGGTCGAGACGACCACCAGCAGCGGCTTGATGAGCCGCGCGCCCACCCGCATCGCCAGCCGCGCGCCAAGGCTTGCCCCCGCAACCTGAGCCATAGCCATCGCAAGCCCCACCGCCCACCACATCGCGCCCGAGGGGATGAACACCAGCAGCGAGCCGATGTTCGAGGCAAAGTTCAGCATCTTGGTGTGGGCCGTGGCCTTCAACACGCCGTATCCTGCCAGCAAGACAAGGCTCATCATGAAGAACGACCCGGTCCCCGGCCCGAAGAACCCATCATAGGCCGCAATCAGGGGGACTGCGGTCACGGCGAAAACTGCGGGCTTCATCCGCTCGGCCCGCGCGTCGTCCGACAACCCCGGCTTCAGCGCAAAGAAGGCCGCAACCCCGATCCGCACGACCGGCATGATGATGCGCAGCACCTCGGCCGGGATCAGATGCGCGACCAGCGCCCCCAAGGCCCCGAAGACCGCGCTGATCGCCGCCATCCCAAGTTGATCCAGCGGTCGCACATGCCCCGCGCGGGCATAGGTCAGCATCGCGGTCCCGGCCCCGAAGGTCCCCTGCAGCTTGTTCGTCGCCAAGGCCTCGACCGGCGAGGCCCCTGCCAGCAAGAGCGCCGGCATCGAGATCAACCCGCCGCCGCCCGCGATACTGTCGATGAACCCGGCGCAGAAGGCGGCCAGAATGAGAAGGAGAGCCAAGTGGGTCGCAACTTCGAACATGGCCCCGGTTCTGGCCGGTTCGGCGATGCGGGGCAAGGGGGAGCCGTCCTCGGGCCATCGAAGCCCTCGAACGGCGCATCCGCGGACCAGAGGGGGAACGCAACGCGGGTTGACGGGTCGGCGGCCTCCGGCGGGGGTATTTGGAACAAGAGCAAACCCAGCTTGCCCATGTCACAAATACTCCGGGGAGTTTGAGGGGCAGCGCCCCTCATCACCTGAGGAGGAGGCGCAGCCTGACGACGAGACAAGAGACTTGCGCGCCAGCGCTCCTTTTGAAAGCCGCCCGTCAGGCCGGGACGAAGTCGTCGCGGGAATAGCCCTGCAGGTAGAGAAGCGCAGTCAGGTCGCCGTGGTTCACCCGCACCTCGCATTGCGCCTGGACCGTGGGCTTGGCGTGCAGCGCCACCCCCGTCCCCGCGGCCTTCAGCATCGGCAGATCATTTGCGCCGTCCCCCACGGCCAACGCCTCTGCCGGTGTGATCCCCAGCCGCGCGGTGATCTCGTTCAGGGCCTGTAGCTTCGCTTCCTTGCCCAGGATCGGCTCGGCCACCGTGCCCGCCAGCGCGCCCTCCGCCACATGCAGCGTGTTCGCGCGGTTTTCGTCAAACCCCAGTTTCTCCGCCACCGCCGCGGTGAAGGCCGTGAACCCGCCCGACACCAGCGCCGCATACGCCCCGTTCGCCTTCATCGTCGCCAGCAGCACCGGCCCGCCCGGCATCAGCGTGATCCTGTCCCGCAGGACCTGTCCGATCAC
>JBJTSJ010000531.1:0-4710 GCA_046076605.1 Tabrizicola sp. | reverse complement strand
CATGCGCGACAGGATCGCGTCGATCTTCGCGCGGACAAGCTGGCTGTCGCCTTGGTCGGCCAGTTCGTCGAGTATGTCGCGGATCAGCGCCGCGCCGTTGACCGGGCCAAGCACGGCAGGGGTTTCGCGGATGGCGATGGCGTTGCCGCCGAAGGGTTCGATGGTCAGGCCGACCTCCGCCAGCGCCGGGGCGGCGTCCAGAAGGCGTGCGGCGTCGGTGGGGGAGAGGTCGACGATTTCCGGGATCAGCAGCGCCTGCGCGCGGATGCCGGTCTCGGCCATCTGGCGTTTCAGGCGTTCGTAGACCAGCCGTTCATGGGCAGCGTGCTGATCGACGATGACGATGCCGGCGGCGGTCTGGGCGACGATGTAGTTCTCATGCAACTGCGCGCGGGCGGCACCCAGCGGGTGCGCCCGGGGCGGCTCATCGTTCGCCTGCGGCTCCTCTTCGCGCGCGGGGGCGAAGGCGGCGGCCATTGGCGCTTCGGCGAAGCCCGGCGACTGGAACGCAAAGGCTCGGGCGATGGCCGGTTGGCTGGGCCGGTCCATCTGGTAGATGCGCGCGGGTTCGGCGCGGAAGGCGTCGAGCGTCGCCGCGCCCACGGTGGAGGAGGCCCTGTGGCCCGCTCCCGTCAGCGCCGATTTCAGTGCGGTGATGATGAGACTGCGCGCGGCATCGGGTTCGCGGAACCGGACCTCGGCTTTCGCCGGATGCACGTTCACATCGACGCGCTGGGGGTCGGCGATCAGGTTCAAGACGGCTGCCGGGTGGCGGTCGCGGGACAACACGTCGAAATAGGCGGCGCGAAGGGCACCATTGAGCATCCGGTCCAGCACAGGCCGCCCGTTGACGAACAGGTACTGCTGCGCCGAGGACCCCCGCGAATAGGTCGGCAAAGCGGCATAACCCTGCAGCCGCAACCCCTCGCGTTCCGCATCGATCCGCAGGGCGTTGTCGGTGAAGTCGCGACCGATGACCGACGCCAGTCGCGACTGCAGCGCATCGAACAGATCGCCATTTGCCGGGTCGGCCCGGAACAGCATCCGTGCCTCTCCCCCTGTCACGTCGCGTAGCGTGAAGCCCACCTGCGGTTCGGCCATCGCCAGGCGGCGGATGACTTCGGTCACCGCCTGCATCTCGGCCCGATCCGACCGCAGGAACTTCAGCCGCGCCGGGGTGGCGAAGAACAGGTCGCGGAGTTCGACCACGGTCCCACGGGTCAGCGCTGCCGGGCGGACCGGAGACATCCGGCTCCCCTCACATGCGATCTGGGCCGCGTCCCCATCTGCGCGAGAGGTGATCGTCAGCCGACCCACGGCGCCGAGAGAGGGCAAAGCCTCGCCCCGGAAGCCGAAGGACCGGATGTCCAAGAGGTCCGACCCATCGATCTTCGACGTCGCATGGCGCGAGAGCGCGAGTGGCAGGTCCTCCGCCGTCATCCCGCAGCCGTCGTCCGTCACCCGGATCAGCGTCTTGCCGCCATCGGCAATGTCGACCTGAATCCGTGACGCGCCTGCGTCCAGCGCGTTCTCCACAAGCTCCTTCACCGCGCTGGCGGGACGTTCCACCACCTCACCGGCAGCGATCCGGTTGATCGCGGCCTCGTCCAGTTGCCGGATCACCGGGCGCCCGGAAGTGCCCGTTATCTTGGGGGTGTGTAGCGTCATGCCCCTATCTGTAGCAGGCCCCTCCGAGTCGGGGAAGAACGAAACCGGATTATTGCACGACGGACTTGCGGTTTCCGCCAACTACGCCATATCGGCCCAAACAGCGGTGGACGCAGATCCCGGGGGACAGACATGCAGGACATCCTGGCGCTTGCCAGCGCCAATCTTCTGACGCCGATGATCCTGTGCTTTGCGCTGGGGTTGTTTGCCGCCCTCGCGCGGAGCGAGCTGACGATCCCCGAAGCGGTGGCGAAGGGGATGTCGATCTACCTTCTCTTCTCCATCGGCTTCAAGGGTGGGGTCGCCGTCGCCGACCACGGGCTGGATGGCACCTTGATCGCTGCGTTGGTCGCCGGGGTGGTGCTGTCCTTCGTCATCCCCTTCGTGGCCTTCGCGCTTTTGAAGGCGATGACGCGCCTCTCGGCCACCGACGCCGCCGCTGTCGCCGCGCATTACGGGTCGATCAGCATCGTAACCTTCGTCACCGGGTCCTCTGTCGTCCAGGGCGCGGGGCTGGTGGCCGAAGGCTACATGGTCGCCGTCGCTGCCGCGATGGAGGCCCCGGCGATCATCTCGGCCTTGTACCTGGCCAGCCGCTCAGGCGGCCGGGCCGAGAAGATGGACGCCGACCTCTGGCGTGAGATCCTGCTGAACGGGTCCATCGTACTGCTCGTCGGGTCCTTCCTGATCGGCCTTGTCACCGGCGACGGCGGTATGAAAAGGATCGAGGCCTTCATCGTCGCGCCCTTCCAGGGGGTCTTGTGCCTGTTCCTTCTCGACATGGGCTTGGTGGCGGGCCGGGGGATGCGGAACGCGAAGGGCGTGCTGACGGCGGGAGTGCTGCTGTTCGGGTTGCTCATGCCCGTCGTGGGCGCGATGTTCGGCCTGGGGGCCGGGCTGGCGCTGGGGCTGTCGACGGGGGGTGTCGCGCTGATGATGGTCCTGGCGGGCTCGGCGAGCTATATCGCTGTCCCGGCGGCGATGCGGGTGGCCTTGCCGGATGCCAACCCGTCAATCTATCTGACGCTGTCCTTGGGGGTGACCTTCCCGTTCAATCTGGTGATCGGTATTCCGGCCTGGGTGGCCGTGGCGCAGGCTGTGGGGGGATAACATGCAGACGCACAAGGCGAAGCGGGTGGAGATCATCATCGAGGCGCCGATGGAAAGCCGCCTGACGGCTGCTTTGGAGAAGGCGGGTGTGACGGGGTTCACGGTGCTGCCGGTCCTGGGTGGCTCGGGCCGGTCGGGGCGCTGGACGCGGGAGGGGCAGGTGGGCCGGTCGGGCATGGTCTCGGTCGTCTGCCTGATCCGGCCGGAGAGGCTCGATGCCCTCCTCGACGCCGCCTACGCGGTGGTGGAGCGGCACATGGGAGTGATCGGGGTGACCGACGCCGAGGTGCTGCGGGCAGAGAGGTTCTGAGGGGCTGTCCACGGTGGGCGGGCTTGCGATGGCGCGCGGAATCAATGGGTTGGGCGTGGGCGTTAGGGGTTCGTTAAGAGGCCTGGTAGCAGGCCAAGGTGAAGCTGATGATGATACCGGAGGCGCTACTCAACGACGCATTTTACTTTCACCGGTTCGAGAATGTGTCTGGCCTTCCCGACCGCTTGAGCGTGGAAGAACTCGGCAAGCTATACGTTCACTTCTATCCGGTAGAGGAAAAGGACTCCGACCCGAACCAAAAAGTCACCTGGGTCTGGGACCTGATGTTCCACCTGTGTCATGAGGCGCCAACCGTCGCACTGGAGTGCATCGTATGCGCGGCGCGACAGCCACTCAGTAAGTTCCAGGCATCCTGCATAGCGGCAGGGTCTCTTGAAGACATCATTGCCGATCATGGGCCTGATGTGATCGAGAGGATCGAAGAACTTGCGAGCGAAAGTGCGCGATTTCGCTTCCTGCTATCTGGTGTCTGGCCGCGCGGTCAGGACACGGCTGGCGAAATATGGCAGCGAGTACTGCGCGCCCGGGCGCCGGGCCCAGACATGGATAAGGGCGCACGTGTTCCTGTCGCTGACCTGTAACGCTCGTCGATGACTTCGGCACTCCTCGCCGAACGCAACCGACGAGGAGCCGAAGGCGAACGAGGAGGGGTCAGCCGTGTTTCACCATCACATGCCGGACCACCGTGTAGTCCTCCAGCGCATAGGCGCTCATGTCCTTGCCGTAGCCGGACTGCTTCAGGCCCCCATGCGGCATTTCGTTGGTCAGCATGAAGTGGGTGTTGATCCAGGTGCAGCCGTAGCGCAGCCGGGCCGCTGTCGCCATCGCGCGGCCCACGTCGCGGGTCCAGACCGATGACGCCAGCCCATAGTCGCTGTCGTTGGCCCAGGTGACCGCGTCCTCGACGTCCGAGAACGGCGTGATCGAAACCACCGGCCCGAAGACCTCGCGCCTCACGATCTCGTCGTCCTGCTTGGCGCCGGCGACGACGGTGGGCTTGTAGTAGAAGCCCTGGTCCATCGCCTCGCCGCCCGTGGTCACCTGCACATGGTTCAGCTCCCTCGCGCGGTTGACGAAGCTCGCCACCCGGTCGCGCTGGCGCTGGGAAATCAGCGGGCCGATTTCATTGGTGGCGTCGTCCTCCGCCCCCAGAACGATGGACGACGCAGCCTGGGTGAGGTCCGCGACCAAGTTGTCGTAGATCTTCTTCCCGGCATAGACCCGGCAGGCGGCAGTGCAGTCCTGTCCGGCGTTGTAGAAGCTGAAGGCGCGGAGGCCTTCGACCACGGCGTCCACATCGGCATCGTCGAAGACCACCACGGGGGCCTTGCCGCCCAGCTCCAGATGGGTGCGCTTCACGGTCTTGGCGGCGGCGTCGAGCATCTTCTTGCCCGTCGCCACGTCCCCGGTTAGCGAGATCATGTCCACCTGCGGATGGTTGATAAGGTAACTCCCGACCGTCTGTCCCCGGCCCGCGATGACGTTGACCACACCTTCAGGCAGGACGTCGGCCAGGATCTGCGCCAGTTTCAGCGCGGTCAGGGGTGTCTGCTCGGACGGCTTGAACACCACGGTATTGCCGCCGCCGATGGCCGGGCCAA
>JBJTSJ010000530.1:0-4158 GCA_046076605.1 Tabrizicola sp. | reverse complement strand
CCCTGACCCTCTCCCCCGGGGGGAGAGGGGACGCGGGATGGTTTGCGGCGCACGCAGGGTTCGGAGGTCGACATGCAGCCAGATGCGGATGAGCTTTATGCGTCGCTGGCGGCGCGGGATGGTCGGTTTGACGGGCTGGCCTTCGTCTGCGTGAAGACCACTGGGATCTTCTGCCGGATGACCTGCCCGGCGCGGACGCCCTTGCGGCGGAACGTGGAGTTCAGCGGATCGGTCGGCGCGTGCGAGGCCGCAGGGTTCCGGGCCTGCAAGCGTTGCCGCCCTCAGGCCGGGTCCCCCTTGGCGGGAAGCTCTTCGGTCACGACCTCGTAGTTCGAGCCTGAGGCCATCAGGCACATCAAGCCATCGGGCATGGTCATGGTGATCGACCAGGTGCCGGTTTCGTCCGAGGCGAAAAGTTCCATCACCGCGGCCTGGCCGGCGATGCCGACCGAGCGGCGGGTTTCGCCGTAGCGGTCGGCGAGAAGGGTGGTCACCGCCTCGCGGCTGTCGCACTGCGGGGCGCCGTGGGCGATCTGGGTGGCGGAGAGAAGGACGGCAAATCCGAAGGAGAGGGCGAACATCTGCTGGGACATGGGCGGGCCTTTCTGGCGTACGGGATGCGGGAAAGGCTGCCTGCGAAGGGCTGACAGATGGTTAACGCGGCGGGCGTGGATTAGATGCAGATGTCGGATTGCAGGCGGCCCGGCCTGCGGCCTTCGGGGTCGGTGACGACGGTCACGGTGGTTCCGACCCTGGGCAGGGCGGCTGAGAACCTGCACGCCGAGGTGCCCGTTGTGCCGTCGGCATTGCGCCATTCGGCGCGCCAGAGCGGGAAGCCGTTTATCCGGATCGAGGTCCGGACATGACCGGTGATTTCGGCCGCATGGCGCCGAGCATGGCGGGCCATCCATGCCGCTTCGCTTGCCTCGCGCGAGGCAAGGCGACCGAGGACAAGGGTGGCGACGGAGCCAGCAGCAGCCATGACGACGCCGACCCAACTGTCGCTTTGGGCGTCCCCGAAGTCGATTTCGGACTCGGATGGGTCGGTGGTCCAGTAGCGGACGGGAAGCCGGTCACCTTCCTCAAGGGCGAGGAATTGGTCGCGCGGGAGGGAGCCGGTTGCGGTGTAGGTGCTGCTGCCCGCCTGAAAGCGGTAGGTCACCTCATAGCTGTGGCTAAGGCTGTGGCGACCGGAGCGCCTATGGTTTTCGGTCAGCGCCACGACGACGGCCTCGGCGGTCGCGCCCGCGTCGCGCATATGCGCGGCCTTCTTGCCCGCGCCGATGGCGAGGCCGACCCCCATGCCTGCGAAAAGAAGCGCGATGAGCGCGCTCCAGCCGAAGAGGCGAAGAAGAGCCGCAGGAAGGGTTTCGGACGGGGCATCGCACACTCCAAGGCGCGAGGAGATAGGGACCCGGGGACGGAATGTAAGAGGTCGGAAAAGAATTGCTGCAATGCGGCAAAATCGTGCTTGCCGTTTGTGTCTAATTCGTGCTTTCAAGCGCAAGAATGTTGCGCGGAGGTGAGTCGATGGGAATGAACGGGGCGCGTCCCTATCGGTCGGTTCTGTATATTCCCGCCTCGCGGGAACGGGCGCTGGAGAAGGCGCGCGACCTTCCGGCGGATGCGATCATCTTCGATCTGGAGGACGCGGTGTCGCCTGAGGAGAAGGTCCGGGCGCGGGAGGTGCTGGCCGAGGCCTTGGGGTCGGATTACGGGCCTCGGGCGCGGATCGTGCGGGTGAATGGGCTGGGGACCGAGTGGGTGGAGGGCGACCTTGCGGCGTTTGCCGACCATCCGGGAGTGGATGCGGTGCTGGTGCCAAAGGTCAATTCGGGGGCCGACCTGGATCAGGTGGCTGCCGAGGTTCAGGCGCCGCTTTGGGCGATGCTGGAGACGGCGAAGGGCTGCCTGAATGCGGCGACGATTGCGGCGCATCCCCGGCTGGAGGGGATGGTCATGGGAACCAACGATCTGGCCAAGGAGCTGGGGGCTCGGTTCCGGCCGGACCGGCTGTCGCTGATGGCGGCGCTGGGCACCTGCGTGCTGGCGGCGCGGGCGGAGGGGTGCGTGATCGTCGATGGCGTGTTCAACGCCTTCAAGGACGAGGCGGGTCTTCGGGCGGAATGCGAGCAGGGCCGCGACATGGGGTTCGACGGCAAGACGCTGATCCATCCGGCGCAACTGGCGGTGGCGAACGCGGTGTTCGCTCCGTCTGCCGAGGAGGTGGCGCTGGCCCGCCGCCAGATCGCGGCCTATTCCGAGGCGCGGATGCGGGGGCAGGGGGTGGCGGTCGTCGATGGGAAGATCGTCGAGAACCTGCATGCAGCGACGGCGCAGGCCCTGATCCGCAAGGCCGAGGCGATTGCGACCCAGTCGATTGCAGTGGGGGCGGTTTAGGGGCACGGTGCGCGCCAACGAACCGGCTGGAGGCTTTCGATGACACTTATCGTACTGGGTTTGGCGCTGTGGTGGGCGGCGCATCTGTGGAAGCGGGTCGCTCCCGGGCATCGGGCGGGGTTCGGCGAGCCGGGCAAGGGGTTGGTCACGGTCCTGGTGCTGGCGGGCGTGGTGCTGATGGTGATCGGCTATCGCGGCAGTTCATGGCTGGGGATCGAGGGCGCGGAGTTCGTGCCGGTCTGGGAGCCGCCGCGGTTCCTGATCCATGTGAACAACCTGTTGATGCTGTTCGCCTTTTACCTCTACGCGGCGTCGGGCATGAAGACGCGGATCACCCGGGTCATCCGGCATCCGCAGCTGACTGCGGTGAAGACCTGGGCGGTGGCGCATCTTCTGGTGAACGGGGACCTGGCGGCAATCGTGCTGTTCGGGGGCATTCTGGCCTGGGCGGTGGTGTCGGTGATCCTGATCAACAAGGCCGAGCCGCGGGGGCAGTTGCCGGACCCTGCGCCAGTGGGCAAGGAGATCGGGGCCGTGGTGGGGGCCGTCGTCGTGATGGGCGTGGTGATGATGATCCACAACTGGCTTGGCGTGCCGCCCTGGGGCTGAGGTCGGACCGGGGGGTTTCACACCCCCTGGACCCCCCGTGGGATATTTGGAGAAGAGAAAGACAATTTTAGTCGAATTGTCTGAGGTTTGGGGAAGATGAAGCTCTATCGGTTTCTGAGTGCGGATGACACGTCGGCCTTCTGTCACAAGGTGACGGCGGCCTTGAACAAGGGGTGGGAGCTGCATGGCGGCCCCACTTACGCCTTCGACGCGGCCAATGGCGTGATGCGCTGCGGGCAGGCGGTGGTGAAGGAAGCGCCGGGCGAGTATCACCCGGATGTGAAGCTGGGCGAGCTATGAAGACGAATCCGGGGCGGTTCTTCGAGGATTATACCTTGGGCGAGGTGATCCGTCATGCCGTGCCACGGACCGTGGGGATGGGGGAGCGGGCGCTGTATCATGCGCTTTATCCGGCGCGGGGGGCCTTGTATTCCTCGGATGAGTTCGCGAGGGGCGTGGGGCTGCGGGCCTCGCCCCTGGATGACCTGGTGGCCTTTCACACGGTGTTCGGGAAGACGGTGCCGGACATTTCCCTGAACGCGGTGGCGAACCTCGGATACGCCGAGGGGCGCTGGCTGAAACCGGTCTGGCCGGGAGATACGCTGCGATCCGAGAGCGAGGTGATCGGGCTGAAGGAGACCTCTTCCGGCGCGACGGGGGTGGTCTGGGTCCGGACGAAGGGCATCAACCAGCGCGGGGAAGTGGTGCTGGACTATGTCCGCTGGGTGATGGTGCGGAAGCGGCGGCGGGAGGTTGTGGTGCCGGTGTCGGTGCCTTCGCTGGCGTCGGTCGTGGCGCCGGAGGCCCTGGTGGTGCCGGAGGGGTTGGACTTTTCGGCCTATGACTTCGGGCTGGCGGGGGAGCCGCATCGCTGGGGTGATTATGCGGTGGGTGAGGTGATCGACCATGTCGACGCGGTGACGGTCGAGGAGGCCGAGCACATGCTGGCGACGCGGTTGTGGCAGAACACCTCGAAGGTACATTTCGATGTGGGCCAGCGCGAGGATGGGCGGCGGCTGATCTATGGCGGGCATGTGATTTCGCTGGCCCGCGCGCTGTCGTTCAACGGGCTCGCGAATGCGCAGATGGTCGTCGCGCTGAATTCGGGGGCGCATGCAAATCCCTGTTTCGCGGGGGATACGGTGCGGG
>JBJTSJ010000529.1:0-3424 GCA_046076605.1 Tabrizicola sp. | reverse complement strand
TACATCACCATCGACGATTCGCCGTAGAACGGCGCGGCGAACAGGTTGCCGTCCACGGTCAGACCGCCGCGGATCGCCGGAAGCAGGTCGTCGACGTCGTATTCGGCGGGCAGGTCGTTCAGGCTTTCGAGCCACCCTTGCTTGCCCCAGATCGGAACTTCATAGGTGCCGATCGTGATGACGTCATACTGACCGCCGCCGGTGGCGATGTCGGTCGTCACGTTCTGGCGCAGGACGTTCTCTTCCAGCGTCACCCATTCGACCTTGATGTCGGGGTGCTTGGCGTTGAAGTCGTCCATCAGGCCCTGCATGCGGACCATGTCGCCATTGTTCACGGTGGCGACGGTAATGGTGGTCTCGGCACTGGCCACGCCCGCAAGCGTGACAAGGGCCGTTGCGCCCAGAAGGGCGCGAAGCGTCTTGGTCATGTAATCCTCCCTGGATCAGCGTATGAGCAAATCATCGCCTGCTGGGTAAATGCTCACATCTTGCCACGAGTCGTCAAGCCCCCTCTTCCGCCGCATCTGCGAAGGTCAGGCGCGGGCCAGAAGTGCCCTTGCGGTGGGTTCGTCAGTGACCAACCCATTGATGATACGGGATTTCAGCGCACCGTGGATCGCCGGAACCTTGGATGCACCCGCAGCAATGCCGATGGACGGGCGATCAAGTCCGGGTGCAACCCGTACTCCGCCGGTCCTGCGGTTGGTGCCCAGATCCAGGTAACGCCCCTCCGAATCGAACACCCAGCCCGCCACTTCGCCCGAGGCTCCTGCGGCCTGCATCTCGTCCAGTTCGTCGCGGGAGACGAAACCATCGGCGAGCAAGGGCGCGTCGTTCGACATCTGGCCGACGCCGACGAAGATCACATCCGAGGCTTCGGCCAGGGCCACGACCTTCTGCACCGGCGGCAGGCGGTGAAAGGCCGCGTTCTCCTCGGGCGTGGGGCTGATCACCGGCACCGGCATCGGGTAGTGCGGCGCGCGGACCTTGTCGGCAATCCGCATCACCACGTCGAAGAACGATGCCGAGCCGTCGGGGGCGATGTTCCCGATCAGCGACACAAGGCGGTGCTGCGGCGCGTCGATCTCGGTCAACGCATCGACCATCCCGCGCATCGCCCGGCCCGTCCCCAGAGCGATGACCAAGGGATCGGGCATCCTCAGGAAGCGCTCCAGCTCTGCCGCCGCCGCCGGGGACAAGGCGCGCACCGGATCGACACCCGGCCCAAGACCCGGGGCCACCCTCACCCTGTCAAGGCCGAAGCGGTCCCGCAACGCGGCCTCAAGGTCCAGGCAGGCGCCAATCCGGTGGTTCAGCCGGACATGGATCAGCCCCTCGGCCATCGCCCGGCTCACCAGACGCTGGGCACGCTGACGGCTGACCCCCAATTCTGCGGCAATCTGGTCCTGCGTCATCCCCGCGACGTAATAGAGCCACCCGGCGCGGGCGGCTTCGTCCTGCAAGGTGGGTTCGACGCTCATGCCGTAAGTCTCGCGGATTTCAGACCCGGGGCAATCTGGAAGAAGTCGGCAAAGCTCGCAAGCCTGCGGAGCGGCCGGGCGTCTTCCGGCTCCTCGGGCGCGTTGGCCCCCAGATGGCTTCCGCCGACAAAGCGCCAGACGGTCATTCCGGCCGCAAGGCCAGCGCGGATGCCGGTCAGGCTGCCTTCGATAACCAGCGTCCGTGCCGGAGCGGCCCCCATTTTCTCGGCGGCATAAAGGAACAGATCCGGCGCGGGTTTGCCTCGGGCGACAAGGGTCGAGGTAAAGACGCGGTCGGTGACCAGATCGCTCAGGCCCACGAGGTTCAGCGACATCTCCACCCGGCGGGGGCTTGACGAGGTGGCCACGCAGAAGGGTACGCCGATGCGGGTCAGAACGTCCTGCACATGCGGGACGATCTTCAGGTCACTCTGGAAAGCGGCCAGCAGCGCCTCACGGTATTGCGCCTCGAACTCGGGCGGCAGGTCCAACCCGAACTCACGGCGAATCGTCTCCATCACGACGGGGTAGCTGCGGCCGAGGAAGTGGCGCTCGACGTAGGCCAAGTCGATGGTCAGGCCCAGACGGGCCAGCTCGGTGACCAGCATGCGGGCGCTGATGATCTCGCTGTCGATCAGGACGCCGTCGCAGTCGAAGATGACAAGGTCGAATTCGCTCATGCGCTCATGCGTAGCGCAAGGCGTGAATTAAAGGTAGCCCTGTGAGCGAAAGCTCAATTCGCGGCTTTTCCCGATGATCAGGTGGTCGTGCAGCGTCAGGCCCAGCGCGTCGCAGGCGTCCTTTACCTGGTGGGTCATCGAAAGGTCGGCGTCCGAGGGCGTGGTGTCGCCGGAGGGGTGGTTGTGGACGAGGATCAGCGCGCTGGCATTCAGCTCCAGCGCCCGTTTGACGATCTCGCGCGGGTAGACCGGGACGTGGTCGACGGTGCCCTTGGCCTGTTCCTCGTCGGCGATCAGCACGTTCTTTCGGTCCAGGAACAGGACGCGGAACTGCTCCGTCTCGCGGTGGGACATCGTGGTGTGGCAGTAGTCCAGAAGCGCGTCCCAACTGGACAGAAGCGGCTTCTGGATCACCCGCGCCCGCATCATCCGTTGCGCGGCGGCCTCGACCAGCTTCAGCTCCAGCACCACGGCGGGCCCGGCGCCCTTGACCATCTGCAGGCGTGCGGGAGAGGCGGTGATGACCCGGTTGAAATCGCCGAAGGTGTCGAGGAGGAGGCGCGCCAGCGGTTTGACGTCCTGTCGAGGGATGGCGCGGAAGAGGACGAGTTCGAGGAGTTCGTAGTCCGGCAGCGCTGCCCCACCGCCCTGCATGAACCTGTCGCGCAACCGCTGACGGTGGTCGGAGATGTACGAGGGCAGCCGCCCGGTGAGCAAGGACGGCTGCGCCTCATCCTCGTCGCCTGGGGAAACGACAAGGGGTAGAAAGGGTTCGTTGAACGACGTGACCATGCCGATAAGACTGCCGGGTCATGGTTGAGAAACGGTTAATGGCGATGCGCAAGAGTAGGGTGGGCAAGCTGCCCACCCTACGAAGGGGTCAGCCCTTCATCCCGTCCCAGAAGCCCTTGACCTTCGAGAAAAAGCTGGAGCTTTCCGGGTTGTTCTCCTCGCTCAGCTTCTCGAACTCGCGCAACAGCTCCCGCTGCCGCGCGGTCAGGTTCACCGGGGTTTCCACCGCCAGCTCGATCACCATGTCGCCCGTATTCGAAGACCGCAGCGCCGGCATCCCCTTCATGCGAAGCCGCATCTGCTTGCTCGACTGTGCCCCGGCCGGGACCTTCACCCGCGCCTTGCCGCCGTCGATGGTGGGCACCTCGATCTCGACGCCCAAGGCCGCCGTCGGCATGCTGACCGGCACCCGGCAGAAGAGATGCACGCCGTCCCGCTGGAACAATGCGTGCTCTTTCACCTCGATGCAGA
>JBJTSJ010000528.1:0-8507 GCA_046076605.1 Tabrizicola sp. | reverse complement strand
GGCGCGGATAGCGCGGGCGCAAGGCTTGCTGCGGGGCGCTGGCAATCGCATAGGCAAGGATCAGCGGCAGCGCGAAGAGGCACGAGAAGAACAGGATCTGCAACGGATGCAGCCCCGCGCCCAGCCATTTCAACGAGGTGTCGGAAACCGAATAAAGGCCGAAGGCCAGAATGCCGAGCAGGGTGCCGAACAGCTTCGAAGGCAAGGCAAATGCTCCGCCCCTTTGGGGGGCCGTGGGGTGCAAACGGGGGCGGCGATCCGCCCCCGTGCCAAAGTCTTACAGCGAGGCTTCCAGCGCCGCAACGATGGCGTCGCCCATCTGGCTGGTGGACACCGGAACGCCGCCCTCGGGGCCCATCAGATCGGCCGTGCGCACGCCATCGGCCAGCACCTTTTCCACGGCCTTCTCAACCCGCGTCGCATCCTCGCCCATGCCGAACGAATAGCGCAGCGCCATGGCAAACGACAGGATGCAGGCGATCGGGTTGGCCTTGCCCTGACCCGCGATGTCGGGGGCCGAGCCATGCACGGGTTCATACAGCGCCTTCGGGCGGCCATTGGCCATCGGCGCGCCAAGGCTGGCCGAGGGCAGCATCCCCAAGGACCCGGTCAGCATCGCCGCCGCGTCGGACAACAGGTCACCGAACAGGTTGTCGGTCACGATCACGTCGAACTGCTTGGGCCAGCGGCACAGCTGCATCGCGCCCGCATCGGCGTACATGTGCGACAGCTCGACATCCGGGTAATCGCGGTCGTGCACTTCCTGCACCACCTCGCGCCACAGGATGCCCGATTCCATCACGTTGGCCTTCTCCATCGAGCAGACCTTGTTCGACCGCTTCCGTGCGAGTTCAAAGGCCGACTTCGCCACCCGGGCGACCTCGGATTCCGTGTAACGCTGGGTGTTGATCCCCACGCGTTCGTTGCCTTCCTTGAAGATGCCCCGCGGCTCGCCGAAGTAAACGCCACTGGTCAGCTCGCGGACGATGACGATATCCAGGCCCGCCACCACTTCCTTCTTCAGCGACGAGAAATCCGCCAGCGCGTCAAAGCACTGCGCGGGGCGCAGGTTCGAAAACAGGTCCATCTCCTTGCGCAGGCGCAGAAGGCCCCGCTCCGGTTTGACGGAAAAGTCCAACTTGTCGTACTTCGGGCCCCCTACGGCCCCCAGCAGCACCGCGTCAACCTCTTGCGCCTTGGCCATCGTCGCGTCGGTCAGCGGCGTGCCATGCGCGTCATAGGCGCAGCCGCCGACCAGGTCTTCCGACACGTCGAACTGGACGCCGCGCTTGGCCCCCATCCAGCCGATGATCTTCTTCACTTCCGCCATGACTTCGGGGCCGATGCCGTCGCCGGCAAGGATCAAGAGGGACGGGTTGGCCATGACATGCTCCGCTGGAATTGGGTCGCCGTGGCCCTAGCCCTTCGGCCCGAAACTTTCAAGCGGGGAAGGCTGCCGCCAGGATGTCCCAGACCCGCCGCAGCCGGGGCGACTGGCGCAGGCGCGGCGCGGCGGTCAGCCAGACCGGTAGCGAGGGCAGGTCCGGGATCAGATTGATCCGCTCCAGCGCCGGATCCGGGTCACCCACCGCCCGCAGGATGCCGCCCAGCCCGCAACCCGCCCGGACAAGTTCGACATAAGTGACCGGATCGTCGCAGCGCACCGGAAAGAAACTGCGTCCCACGTCCATGCCCAGCATCCGCATCACCCGGATGATCTGCTCCATCCGGTCCTGCCCGATGAAGTCGTGGCTCATCAGGTCATCGACCTTGGCAGGGCGCCCCCTCCGGTCCAGATAGGCCTTCGCCGCATAAAGCCCCAAGGGCACCTCGCCGATCTGCCGCGCCACCAGGTCGGGCTGCGTCGGGCGGTACATGCGCAAGGCAATGTCGGCCTCGCCGAACAGCAGGTTCTCGGTCGTGTCCGACGGCACCAGGTCGATCTGGATGCCCGGCTCCTCGGCCCGGATCCGGGCCAGGATGCGCGGCAGGATTACCTGGCTGACCACCCGGCTTGCGGTGATCCGCACGGTCCCCTCGATCCCCGCGGCATGCCCCTTGGCCGTCAGTGCCAGCTCGGCCGCCGCCGCCTGCATCGCCCGCGCCGGGGCCAGCAGCGCCCGCCCCGCCTCGGTCAGCGCCTGCCCCTGAGCCGTGCGGGTGAACAGCTGCACCTGCAGCGACGCCTCCACCGCCTGCACATGCCGCCCCAGCGTCGGCTGGCTGATCCCCGTCCCCCGCGCCGCTGCCGACAACGACCCGGCCTCGGCCACGGCAAGGAAGGATCGGATCAGGGTCCAGTCGGGCAGTTCCATTCATTCATGAATGCCCATTCAGCATTTTCATGCAATTCCTTTTGCACCTCCCCTCCCGCATATCTTCGGGAAAAGGAGATCACCATGACACAGACAGCACTGGTCCTTGGCGCGTCCGGAGGCTTCGGCGGGCAGGTGGCCCGCGCCCTGCAACAGGCAGGCTGGACCGTCCGCCGCTACCAGCGCGGCACCGACATGACCGCCGCCGCCCAAGGCGCCGCCCTCATCGTCAACGGCCTGAACCCGCCCGCCTACCACAACTGGGACAAGCTTATCCCCGAGATCACGACCGCCGTACTGGCCGCCGGCAAGGCCTCGGGGGCGACACTCCTCGTCCCCGGCAACGTCTACCCCTACGGCAGGGAACCCGGCCCCTGGAACGCCGACACCCCCCACCGCCCCGTCGCCCGCAAGGGCCGCATCCGGGCCGAGATGGAGGCGCGCTATCGAAACGCCATGGGCCAGCGCACGATCCTTCTCCGCGGAGGTGACTTCCTCCTCCCTGAGGCGCCACAGATGGTGATGAACCGGGTGATCCTGGGGAGTGTCGCCAAGGGCGTCGTCACCTCGCTCGGCGACCCCGATGCGCTCCACGCCTATGCCTACCTGCCCGACATGGCCCGCGCGGCGGTGCAACTGGTGGCGCTGGGCGACCGGCTTCCCGCCTATGCCGATATCCCCTTCGCCGGCCACGCCTTTACAATTTCCGACCTTGCGGCCCGAATTTCCCGCCTTCTCGGCCGCCCGATCCGCACAAAACGCTTCCCGACCTGGATCTTCACCGTCACCAGCCCGGTCTGGGAACTCGCCCGCGAACTGCGCGAGATGCTGTACCTCTCCAGCTTCCCGCACCAGCTGGACCCCGCGCCCCTGCGCCATTGGCTACCGGACTGGCAGGACACCCCGCTTGACGAAGTCATCCTGCGCCACCTGAACGCACGCGGGCTTCAGGGTAGCTCGACGTCAACCCAGACCGGAAAGTGACGCGAGGCGGCAGCGAGGTCAGGGTACAAGGAATCAGTCGCCTTGGGCCACATCACGCCCGCATCGGTCACCCTCAGCCCGGCCGAGGGCAGCACATAGTCCAGCCGCAACCCGCCCAGGTCATCATAGATCACCGTGTCCAGCGCCGGGTCACCCGCCTGGCCCGGCTCCATCCGCCCATGCGAGCCGCGCGGGCCCGGGTCTTGCACCGCGTCATGCGCAAGCAGCGCCCCTATCCCCTCGCGCAAGCCATCGCCGTCCGCCGGGTCCAGGTTCCCATCCCCCAGCAGCACGAACGGAGCCTGCGTCGGCGTCATTGGCAACGCGCCCTCCAGATACAGCCGCCAGAACGCCGCCTCGTCATGGTTGCGCCGGCCGTTGCGGTCCTCGGCCCCATCAAACACCGGCGGTGTCGCGTGCCAGGCCAACAGGTGCAAGGGACCCTCCGGAGTGATCACCGGCACGTCCCAGAACCCCGTCGTCGCCAGCCGCTGCACCTCGACCAGGCCGGGGTTCATCCCTGGTGGCACCAGAGCGCCCGGCAAGTCGCGCCAAAGAAAGCTTGAGAAATCACGCGCCGCCGCTTCCTCCACCGGAAAGTGCGACAGGATCGCCATGCCGCCCTGTCCCGAGAACAGCCCGAACCCCTGAGCATCCCGCGGATCGCCGATCCGTCCATTGCCATCGACATCAAAACCGGTCTGCAGCCCGGTGTTGGGCAGGAGCGCAAAACGGTGCGGATAGCTGGCCCCCGCCGCTGCCAAGCGGTCGGCCAGAAGCCCCAGCGCCACCCCGCCCCGGTCGTAGTCGATCGCAGTCAGCAGGATCACATCCGCGTCCAGCGCCACCAGCACCCGGACCACCGCCGCGACCTGCGCGTCCTCGCCCTTGGCCAGATCCTGCACCAGCAAGCCCGGCCCTGTCCGGTCCAGCCCGACATTCCACGTCGCAATCCGCAGGGTCTCCGCGCCGGCCGCAGCTGCCGTCAGCGCGACAAGCATCAGGACAGCGCCGATCCTAAAGATCGTCGTCATCCTCTTCATCGTCATGGTTCAGCCGGCTCGGCTCGATCGCGCCCAGGACCGCCAGCTTGGCCGCGCGCTTGATGCGGATCATGTCGGCAATCCGCGCCATGGCGACCGCCCGCATGATCAGCGCGGCTGGCAGGTAGGCCCACAGCGCCATCGCCCAGATCAGAGTCTGCGGCGAGGTCAGCGTTTCGGCCGGGATGCCGCGGGTCAGGACCGCGATGATCGCCGGGATGACGAAGGGCAGCAGGAACCCGACCGCCAGGTTCGCGTGCGAATCGCGCACCAGCCGGTCAACGACATCGCCGCCCGCAGTGGGCTCGAACGTGGGCAGGTTCACCCAGACGTTGAAGGCGCTTTTGGTCGAGGGCCAACCCGCCAGCTTCAGCACGATGACGAACAGCGCCAGCGAGAACAGCGAGACCAGATAGGCCGTCCCGGCGGCAACCTTGACCTGGGCGATGTGCAGCGCCGTGGCTGTGTCATCCAGCATGTAGCTGGCCAGCCGGACCGGCGAATAGGGAAAGTCCAGCGACGTGCCGATGATCAGCCCCAGCGCATGGAACAGCCGCGTGACCGTGGTCGAAGATTCCTGGTCCGCGACGATGGCGGACAGGAAGACCACGATGGTCAGCATCATCAGATAGCGGATGCGGTTGTAGGGCGCGCCGTCGCGGAACTCGACAAGGCTGGGGTAGACGGCATTGTACTCGAAGAACACCAGCGCGCCGCCAAAGATCGCGACCAGGGCGACGATCTGCTTGGTGTCGGTGCCGATGTTGGGCAGGATGACCGAGGGCATGACGATCAGGATCATCACCAGGAAGGCCCGGACGGCGGCCGCGAAGGCGCGCGAAATCCAGCTTCGGGCCCAGCTTTCGCTGCCGTTTGCCGACCCCAGCCGCAACTTTGTGCGCAGCCCTTCGATCATCGCGGTCCCGCTTGCCACAATTCCGCCCTACTCTGCCCCGGTTTCCACCGACTCGCTTTGGTTGAGCGTCATCTAGCCCAAGCTTTGTGGCCATTTAAGGGTCAGTCTGGGCCAAGTCGCGGGCGTCGTGCAGTTTTTACGCACAATCGATCGCCTGGTCGGCTTGATCCCGCCCAGCATCAGCTTTCCCGAAAGGCGTGGTCAAAGTAATCGGTGAAGGGCTTGACCAGATAGGCCAGGGGGGTCCGCGCACCGGTTTGCAGGAAGACCTCGACCGGCATTCCGGGCAAAAGCGCCCGGTCGCCCAGCCGTGCCGCTTCGCCTGCCTCCAGTTGCAGCCTGACGGTAAAGTAAGGGGCCCCGGTACGGTTGTCCCGCAGCGCATCGGCCGAGACGAGCGTCACCCGCCCCCGCAGATGCGGCGTATCCCGGGCCGAGAACGCCGGGAACACCAGGTCCGCCGGTTGCCCGACCGTGACCTCGTCGATGTGGATCGGCGGGATCTGGGCGCTGATCACCAGCAGGCCGCCCTGCGGGATGATGTACAGCACCGGATCTGCCGGGCGCAGCACCGCGCGGGGGGTGGTGACCTGCAGACCCAGGACGATGCCTGCGACCGGCGCGCGGATGTCCAGCCGGTCGATCCGGTCGGCCAGCGCCCGGCGGCGTTCCGCCAGTTCCAGCACCACAGACCCGATCTCGCGCAACTCGGCCGCCGCTTCCTCGCGCCGGCGGGTTTCCAGCCCCGCGATCTCGATCTGGGTCTCGGTCACCTGGCCCCGGGTCTGCGCCAGATCGGCGGCAAGCGCCCCCAGAAGGCCCTGCAGTCGGGCCCGTTCCCGTTCCAGGGCCAGGACCGTCCCGGCCTGGGCCAGCCCCTTGTCCAAAAGACCTTGCCGAGCGGCCAGCTCTTTTTCGATCAGGTCAAGCTGGGTGGCCAACGCTTCGCCTTGGGCGGCAAGTCCATTCGATTGTTCGGTGATCTGGCCGATCCGCTGGACCAGAAGCGCCCGCTGGTCTGCCAGCGTCGCACGGCGCGCCTCGAACAGGCGGCGCTGTCCGGTCAGCTGTGCAGCGACCTCTGGCGCGCGTGCAGCCTGGGCGAGAAGGTCGTCGGCATAGACCAGGCTCTCTACCCCGTCGCGTTCGGCGGTCAGCCGTGCCGTGCGGGCCGTCAGCTCGGACAACTGCCGCTCGACGATCCGCAGGTCCGACCGCAGCGCCGCACCGTCCAGCCGCAGCACCACCTCGCCCGCCGCCACCCTGGCGCCCTCGCGGACCAGGATCGCCTCGACCACCCCGCCGTCCGGGTGCTGGACGATCTGGCGGTCCGCTTCGACCTCGATCAGCCCAGGGGCGATGATCGCGCCCGATATCCGGGTCGCCGTCGCCCAATAGCCAAAGCCCAGAACCAGTATCAGCGTCGCCGCAAGGCCCAGAAAGACCGGCTGCCGGAACGACATGCGCGCCGTCGTCATGCCACACCCCTTGCCACGACGGACCGCGCCGGGTCGCCTGCCGTCCGTGCGGCCTCGCGCAGGACCGTGTCGCGCGGGCCAAAGGCGGCAGCGGCGCCTTCATGCAGCACCAGAAGCAGGTCGCATTCCTGGATTGCCTGGGGACGATGCGCCATGATCAGCACCGCAGCCCCCCGCGCCTTCGCCATCCGTATCGCCGCGTTCAGCGCGATCGACCCCTCGGTGTCCAGGTTCGCATTCGGCTCGTCCAGGATCAGAAGCACCGGCTCGCCAAACAGAGCGCGGGCCAGCCCGATACGCTGGATCTGCCCGCCGGACAGTTGGCCGCCAATCGCCGAAACCTGCGTGTCATAGCCCAGCGGCAGCCGCAGGATCATCTCATGCGCCGCCGCCGCTCTCGCCGCCGCCACCACCGCCGTAGCCTCGGCTCCCGGCTGCAACCGCGCGATATTCTCGGAAACGGTGCCATCAAACAGCGTCACGCGCTGCGGCAGATAGCCGACATAGCCGCCCAGCCGGTCGGGGTCATGCTGATCCAGCGTCGCCCCATCCAGCCTGATGCGCCCATCCGAGGGCCGCCAGACCCCGGTCAGCGCCCGCGCCAATGAGGATTTCCCCGCCCCCGATGGCCCGATCACCCCCAGCGCCTGACCGGGCGACAGGGTAAAGCTCAGGTTGCGCAGGACCGGCCCGCCACCCTCAGGAGGCACCAGCGACAGCCCCTGCACCTCGACGAGAGCCTGCGGCCGCGGCAGTTCCGTCCGGGGCGAAAGGGGCGGGGCTTTGGCCAGCAGTCCCGCCAGCCGCAGCCTTGCCTGCCGGGCGCGGGTCGCCACCGACCAGTGGCCCACCGCCTGCTCCACCGGCTGCAGCGCCCGGCCCATCAGGACCGAGGCCGCCACCATTGCGCCCTCCGAAAGCTCTTGCCGCAGCACCAGCCAGGCTGCCAGCCCCAGCATCGCCGATTGCAGGAACAGCCGGAACGTCCGGATCATCACCGAATAGCGTCCCGCCGCATCCGCGGCCATAAGCCCGCTGTCCCGCGCCACATCCCGGCTTGCCTTTAGACGGGCAATGGCTGCCCCGGCCATGCCCAGGGACTGCACGAGTTCGGACTCCCGCTTCAGGGTCTCGGCCTGACGTTCGGCGGCATGGCTTGCCAGGCTTGCCGCCTGCAGGGGACCTGCCGAGGAACACTGGTTCAGCCAGCTGAGACCGATGATGACCAGGCCGCCCGCCAGCGCCAGATAGCCAAGCCAGGGGTGAAAGACGAAGATCGCAGCAACGAACAGGGGCGCCCAGGGCGCATCAAAGATCGCCAGCACCACGGGAGAGGCCAAGAATCGCGCGATCGCATCCAGGTCGCGCTGGGCGGTCTGCGCGGCCAGGTCCTCCGGCGCGGCGGTCAGGCGACGAAAGGCTGCCGACACGACGCGCGCGTCCAGCCGCTCCTGCAGCCGGGACCCCACGCGCGCCATGATCCGGCCCCGCGCGTGATCCAGCACTCCCATGACGACAAACAGGAAAGCCATCAGCACAGACAGCGCCAGAAGCGTCTCTTCCGATCGCGATACCAGCACCCGGTCATAGACCTGCAGCATGTCAAGGGGCGCGGTCAGCATCAGGACATTGACCAGGGCCGAGAACAGGAAGGCCGCAATCACCGCCTGCCGGAAGGCCGCACGCGCGTCCTCCAGCTCGGCCAAACCGGCGGCTATCCCCGGCGCTGCGGTCGCGTCCTGTGACATCGGTCCTTCCTTGGCGTCTTCCT
>JBJTSJ010000527.1:0-4484 GCA_046076605.1 Tabrizicola sp. | reverse complement strand
GGTGACCTTCTGGTTGTTGCTGGCTACCTTGATCAGGGCGGCAAGGGCATCATCCAGGCCTCGCTCGACACCGGCGCTTTCTCGACCTTCGGTCTGCCGGGCGGCATGGTCGGCGACAGCCTGCCCGTAGCCATCGGCCCGGCGCTGGACGGTTCCTACGGTCAGGTTGCAGGCTCGGATTCGGCTGGCGCAGCAGTTCTTGCCGAAATGGGCAAGGCAGCAGCCACGCCTTACGATTCGACCTCGCCCTACGCCGGCGAAAGCTATGACGCAGCAGCGCTGATCATGCTGGCGATGCATGCGGCAGGCTCGACCGATCCGAACGTCTACAAGGACAAGATCGTCGAGATTGCCAACGGTCCGGCTGACGGCTCGGGCACCAAGATCCTGCCGGGTGAGCTTGGCAAGGCACTGGAGCTGATCGCCGCCGGCACCGCCATCGATTATGATGGCGCTTCGGGCGTGACGCTGATCGGACCGGGCGAAAGCGCTGGCCGCTACCGTCAGTTCGAAGTCAAGGGCGGCGTCTACGAAACCGTCGTCTTCCGTTGATTTCAGCGAAAGCGTGAACCATGGCGCGGCCCGGACATTGTTCCGGGCCACGTCACTCTCAGGGATCGGTCCGGCACGGGGGGTGAACCCCCGGCACAAGAGACCGCCCGGATCAGGGGGAAGCAATGATCAAGGTCGAGGCGCTGCACAAGCATTTCGGCGGCTTTCACGCCGTTGATGGTGCAAGCTTGGAGATTGCGACCGGCTCCATCACCGGGCTGATCGGGCCGAACGGGGCGGGCAAGACCACGCTTTTCAACGTGATCGCGGGGCGTTACGCGCCAACCTCGGGCCGGGTGGTCATGGATGGCGAAGATATCACCGGCCTGCCGCCGCATCAGCTCTTCGACAAGGGTCTTTTGCGGACCTTCCAGATCGCGCATGAGTTTTCCTCGATGACCGTGCGGGAAAACCTGATGATGGTGCCGCCGCGCCAGTCAGGTGAGCGGCTGTGGAACGCGCTTTTCTCCCGGGGTGCAGTCGCGGCCGAGGAAGAACGGCTGCGCCAGAAGGCCGATGAAGTGCTTGAATTTCTGACGATTTCCCATATCGCCGACCAGAAGGCCGGGATGATCTCGGGCGGACAGAAGAAGCTGGTGGAACTTGGCCGCACGATGATGGTCGATGCCAAGATCGTCTTTCTGGATGAGGTCGGCGCGGGCGTGAACCGCACGCTTCTGAACACCATCGGCGATGCGATTGTGCGCCTGAACAAGGAACGCGGCTACACCTTCTGCGTGATCGAGCATGACATGGATTTCATCGGCCGCCTGTGCAATCCGGTGATCTGCATGGCCGAAGGGAAAGTGCTGGCGCAAGGCACGGTTCAGGAAGTGAAGAATGATGAGCGCGTGATCGAGGCCTATCTGGGCCGGGGCCTGAAGAACAAGCTGAAGGAAGGCGCGGCGTGACGACGGTGCCTCATCGGGTTGCCCCTACCCCGCCCAAGACGGGGCCGGGGGTCGGGCGTCCTATCCGGACAAGCGCGTCGCGATCATCGCGGCGCCGGTCTCGGAAGGCCCGCCCCATGCTGAACCGCCGCAGCTTTTGTCTTGCTCTTGCATTCACCGCCGCGCCGCAGGTGCTGGCCGCAGCCTGCACCCCGCTTCTTCCGCAGCTTTCGCTGTGCGATGCGTCGGGCTGGCGGCTGGACCGCATTGAGGACAACATCCGTTACCTGAGCCATGACAGCGGGGTGACCGCGACGGTGCGGCTGGCAACAGGCCTCAGCGAAGACCAGATCGCCGGTGAGCGCTGGATGATCTCGCACGCGCCGATCAGTGCGCGCGCAGAGGTTCTGGCGACCGACCTGTTCCAGGTCGGCACGCAATACGGCAGCACGGTCGCCTATCTGCCGCGTCATGCCGACCCGGCGATCGTCGTTGTGCTGTCCGACATCATCGGCCGCGACTTCGCCCTGGTCATCACCACGCAAGAAACCGGCGTGAATACCTATACCGACGCGCACAAGACCGCGCATGACCGGCTTTTGGCCGCCCTGCAACTGGACCTTCCCGAATGACGTCACCCTTCCTGATCGGCGAGAACATGACCGGCGGCTACGGGGCCGTGGACATCCTGCACGATTGCACCCTGGCGGTCGAACCGGGGGAGATCGCGGTCATCGTCGGCCCGAACGGGGCGGGCAAGTCCACCGCGATGAAGGCGGTCTTCGGGATGCTGAAGCTGCGGCAGGGCAGCGTGAAGCTGATGGGCGAGGACATCACCGCGCTGTCGCCGCAGGCCCGCGTGCGCAAGGGGATGGGCTTTGTGCCGCAGACACACAACATCTTCACGGGGATGACCGTGGAAGAGAACCTGGAGATGGGTGCCTTCATCCGGCAGGACGACAAGATTCGCGACACGATGGAGCAGATCTATGACCTGTTCCCGATCCTGCGGCAAAAGCGGTTCCAGAAGGCGGGCGAGTTGTCGGGTGGCCAGCGCCAGCAGGTCGCCGTGGGCCGGGCGCTGATGACCCAGCCCAAGGTCCTGATGCTGGACGAACCCACGGCGGGCGTCAGCCCCATCGTGATGGACGAGCTTTTCGACCGCATCATCGAGATCGCCCGCACCGGGATCTCGATCCTGATGGTCGAACAGAACGCCCGCCAGGCGCTGGAGATCGCCGACAAGGGCTATGTGCTGGTGCAGGGCCGCAACCGATACACCGACACCGGGAAGGCGCTCTTGGCCGACCCGGACGTCCGCAAGTCGTTCCTGGGAGGTTGACCCGATGAAATCTGCCGCTTTCGCCCTTTTGGCCTTGTTGCCCACCCAGGTCCTGGCCGGGTTCGAGTGCACCGTCGACCGTCAGTGCGGCGGCGGCACCTGCGAGCCCTATGCGGGCGGGCCCTTCGCCATCGAGCAGTCCGGCGACATCTGGTCGGTGGCGACCGATGGCCAGTCCTGGCAGGCCTTCGATGCAGGCTACATCGAGGACACAGGTGAGCTGGTCCTTATCATGCCGCCACAGGTCGGCATGTCGGGCATGATCAGCATCTTCCCCGATGGCAAGTTCCTGTTCACCGCACATGCCGCCGGCCCGGTCGCGATCACCGGCGAAGGCAACTGCACGGCCACCGGCGGCTGAGCCCGCCCCCTTCCTCTGCACCAGCGAGACCCGATGGACATCCTCAACGCCCTCGTCGCCTTCCTGAACTTCATCGTGGTACCGGGCCTGGCCTATGGCAGCCAGCTTGCCCTTGGCGCGCTAGGGATCACGCTGATCTTCAGCGTCCTGCGGTTTTCGAACTTCGCGCATGGCGACACGATGGCCTTCGGCACGGCCTTCGTGATCCTGTTCACCTGGTGGCTCCAGTCGATGGGCATCACTGCCGGCCCGCTGCCGACTGCACTTCTGGCGCTTCCACTTGGCATCCTTGTCACCATCGCAATGGTGCTGGCGACCGACCGGATGGTCTACCGTTATTATCGCAAGGTGCGGGCAAAGCCGATCATCGTGGTCATCGTCTCGACCGGCGTGATGTTCGTCATGAACGGTCTGGTGCGCCTGATCATCGGCACGCAAGAGCAGAACTTCACCGACGGCGAGCGCATGATGCTCAATCCGCAGGACTTCAAGGCCTGGACCGGGTTGGCCGAGCCTCTGGCGATCAAGACGACAGCGGCGCTTTCGGTCGTTGCGGCGGTGCTATGCTGTGTGGCCCTGTTCTGGTTCCTGCAGAGGACCCGCACCGGCAAGTCGATGCGGGCCTATTCCGACAACGAGGACCTGGCGCTGCTGTCCGGCATCAACCCCGAGCGCGTGGTGATGATCACCTGGATCATCGGGGGCGCGCTGGCCTGCATCGCGGGGACGCTTTACGGCCTGGATAAGTCCTATCGCGGGATCGTCTACTTCAGCCTTCTGATGCCGATGTTTGCCGCAGCCGTGGTGGGCGGCCTCGGGTCGCCCTTGGGTGCGGTGGTCGGCAGTTTCATCGTGGCGTTTTCCGAGCTGATCGTCACCAACGCCTGGCGCAAGATCTTCGGCTATCTTGTCCCGCCCGAGTGGTTGGGCGATGGCCTATACCAGGCGCTGTCCACGGACTACAAGGTCGCCGTCAGCTTCACCATCCTGATCCTTGTGCTCCTGTTCCGCCCGCAGGGCATTTTCGGAGGCAAGTAACATGGCCCAGTATCGCAACCTTGTCCTCTTTGCGGGCGTGGCGCTGCTGTTCATCCTGACGGGTGTGTTCCAAAGCTGGAACCTGTCGTTGAACATCCTGAACCTGGCACTCCTGTCGGCGATCATGGCGATCGGGGTGAACATCCAGTGGGGCTATGCGGGGCTGTTCTCGACCGGCATCGCCGCCATGTTGGTGTCGCCGTTGATCGTGTGAAACCCGCCCGCCGCGTGCCAGGTGGACCCCGACGTCAGCTCGGACCGCTCGATCAGCATGACGTCCGACCAGCCAAGCTTGGTCAGG
>JBJTSJ010000526.1:0-10766 GCA_046076605.1 Tabrizicola sp. | reverse complement strand
GCCAGCCTCAAGACGCCAGAGCGGCGGGTTGGGGCGAAGGGCGAGGTGGCGCTGGGGGTGTCTGACCTGTCGGCGGCCTCGCCCATTCCGTTCGGGACATCGTTGAAGGCGATCAGTTTCACCGTGGCGAAGGGCGAGGTGCTGGGCATCGCCGGGGTGGCCGGGAACGGACAAGATGAGCTTTTGCTCGCATTGTCGGGGGAGCTGAAGTCCGCCCCGGACAAGGTGCGCGTGGCGGGGCATGCGGTGGGCGATCTGGGGCCGGTGGAGCGGCGGAAGGCGGGCCTCGTGGCTGCGCCGGAGGATCGGTATGGGCATGCGGCAGCGCCGGACATGAGCCTTGTGGAGAACGCGTTCCTGACGGCGGGGGTGCGGAAGGGGCTGACCTCGCGCGGGTTCGTGGACTGGGCGGGGACGCGGGCCTTCGCAGAGGAGATCATCAAGGCCTATGACGTGCGGACTCCCGGTCCGGATGTGGCGGCGCGGGCTTTGTCGGGGGGGAATCTGCAGAAATTCCTGATGGGGCGCGAGCTGATGCAGGGGGCGAGCGTGATCGTGATCAACCAGCCGACCTGGGGCGTGGATGCGGCGGCGGCGGCCGCGATCCGGCAGTCGATCCTGGACCGGGCCGGGGAAGGCGCGGCGGTGGTCGTCATCAGCCAGGACCTGGATGAGCTTCTGGAAGTGTCCGACAGCTTTGCCGCCCTGAACGAAGGGCGGCTGACCAAGCCCCGGCCCGCGGAGGGCCTGACGATGGATGAGATCGGGCTGATGATGGGCGGCGCCCACGGGATGGAGGTCGCGCATCATGCGTAAAGGGGACCAAAACTCTTCGAAGAGTTTTGCAAATTCCTTCGAAGGAATTTGGCGCGGGGAGGATGCGTCGTGCTGAGGCTTGAGAAGCGCCCGACGCCAAGCAAGTTCTGGCTCTATGCGACGCCGCCGGTGGCGGTGATCCTGACGATGGTCGCGGGCGGCATCCTGTTCGCGGCGATGGGGAAGAACCCGTTCGAAGTGATCCGGACGATCTTCTGGGACCCGGTCTTCGGAGAGTTCGCGTTCTATCTGCGGGGGCAGCTTCTGGTGAAGGCGGGACCGCTGATCCTGATCGCCATCGGGCTTGCGCTGGGGTTCCGGGCAGGAATCTGGAACATCGGGGCGGAAGGCCAGTACATCATGGGCGCAATCTTCGGCGCGGCGGGGTGGCTGGCGGTCTTTCCAACGGAGAACCGGCTGATCTTTCAGGTGCTGGTCGTGGCGGGGGCGTTCGGGGGGTGGCTCTGGGCGATGATCCCGGCGATCCTGAAGACGAAGTTCAATACGAATGAGATCCTCGTCTCCCTGATGTTGGTCTATGTGGCCGAGACGATCCTGGCCAAGGCGTCCACCGGGTTCCTGAAGAACCCCGAAGGGATGGGTTTCCCGGGGAGCCGCAATTTCTCCAGCTATCCGGCGGCGCAGAATGCCGAGCTGATCGCGGGGACGGGGCTGCACTGGGGCGGCGTCGCGGCGCTGGTGACGGGGGTCCTGGCCTATATCCTGCTGACCCGGCACCAGGCGGGGTTCCAGATCAGGCTGGCGGGGCAGGCCCCGCGGGCGGCGCGGTTCCATGGGGTTTCCCCGGCGCGGCTGGTGGTGATGTGCATGGGGATTTCCGGCGCGCTGGCGGGGCTGGCGGGGTTGTTCGAGGTGACGGGGCCGGCGGGGCAGATCAGCATCGACTTCAACACCGGGTATGGGTTCACGGCGATCATCGTGGCCTTCCTTGGGCGGCTCAATCCGCTGGGGATCGTGCTGGCCGGGTTCCTGATGGCGCTGACCTATGTGGGGGGCGAGATGGCCTCGACCAACCTTGGCCTGCCGGATGCGGCGATCCAGGTGTTCCAGGGGATGCTGCTGTTCTTCCTGCTCGCGGTGGATGTGTTGACGAACTATCGGTTCCGGCTGGCTGTGGGGGCGAAGGCGTGAGGTTCTTCGTGACTTTCTGGGTCGGGGTCGCACTTGGCCTTGTCGGCCTTTACGCGACATCAACGCTCTACTTCATGTTCCTTGCGCCAATTGGTCTGCCAATCGTCGGTGGGCTACTCTACTTCCTGAAGCTTGCAAGCGAGCACGACGCAGCGAGTGAACATGCCTTGAGCATGCGCCAACTGGCCGGTCAAACCGCGGGTGTGATCCTTGCATTGTTCCTGGGGGTGCCGGTCGGAATCTTCTTTGCAATGCTGCTGGCAGCGGGAGGCTGAACCATGGACCTTGGTGGTATCAATCCGGTCATCCTGATCGCGACGCTCATGGCCTCGGCTGTCCCCATCCTTCTGGCGGCGCTGGGCGAGACGGTGGTGGAACGCGCAGGAGTGCTGAACCTGGGCGTCGAGGGGATGATGGTGATCGGCGCGCTGGGCGGGTTCGTCGTGGCGGTGTCTACGGGGAGCCCGGTCTTGGGCTTCATCGGCGGGGCGGTCTGCGGGGCGCTTCTGAGCCTGATCTTCGCGCTGTTGACTCAGGTGTTCCTCGCGAACCAGGTGGCGACGGGGTTGGCTTTGACGCTGTTCGGGCTGGGGGTCTCCAGCCTGGGTGGGCAGGGCTACAACGGGGTCAAGCCGCCGCCGACGACGCAGCTTTTGCCGGATGCCCTGGCGGACTTGCCGGTGGTGGGGCCGATCCTGTTTGGGCATGACTGGGTGGTCTATTTCAGCATCCTGATGACCGCGGTCCTGTGGTGGGTGCTGAAGGCGACGCGGGTGGGGCTGATCATCCGCGCGGTGGGCGAAAGCCATGATGCCGCGCATGCGCTGGGCTACAAGGTCAACCGCATCCGCCTCATGTGCATCGCCTTTGGCGGGGCGATGGCGGGAATGGGCGGGGCTTACGTCTCTCTGGCGCGGGTGCCGCAATGGGTGGACGGGATCACCGCCGGTGCAGGCTGGATCGCGCTGGCCATCGTGGTCTTCGCCAGCTGGAAACCCTGGCGGGTGTTAATCGGTGCTTATCTTTTCGGCGGCATCACCGTTCTGCAGCTGAACCTGCAGGTTGCCGGATCGGCCATCCCGGTCGAGTACTTGTCCATGGCCCCCTATCTGATAACCATCCTTGTGCTGGTCATCATGTCGGCGGGACGCAAGGGCAAGGCGAACGGGGCTCCGGCCTCGCTGGGCCAGAATTTTCACGCCTCGCGTTGAGGCCTATAACTGCAGGGCCGAACGTCCTGCCACCAAGGGGAGAATGAGTATGAAACGGAGAAATCTGCTGGCAACCGCCGCAATGGGGCTGATGCTGGCCTCGGGCGGCGCCTTTGCGCAGGGCATGGACAAGGTGAAGGCCTGCTTCGTCTATGTCGGCCCGATCGGCGACGGCGGCTGGACCTTCCAGCACCACCAGGGTGCGCTGGCGGTGCAGGAGGCCTATGGCGACAAGGTCGAGATCCAGTTCCAGGAAAACGTGCCTGAAGGCGCGGACGCCGAACGCGTGCTGACCCAGATGGCGCTGGGTGGCTGCAACATCATCTTTACGACCTCGTTCGGTTACATGGACGCGACCAACGCCGTCGCCGCCAAGTTCCCTGACGTGAAGTTCGAACATGCCACGGGCTTCAAGCGCGACAGCGCCAACGTGTCGACCTACAACGCGCGCTTCTATGAAGGCCGTGCGGTGCAGGGGACGATTGCTGGCCGGATGACCAAGTCGAACAAGATCGGCTACATCGGGTCCTTCCCGATCCCCGAGGTCGTGATGGGGATCAACAGCTATTACCTGCACGCCAAGAAGGTGAACCCGAACGTCGAGCTTTCCGTGGTCTGGGCCTTCACCTGGTTCGACCCGGCCAAGGAGGCTGACGCCGCCAAGGCGCTGATCGACCAGGGCGTGGACGTGATCGCGTCGCACACCGACTCCACCGCGCCGCTGGCCGAGGCGGCCAAGACCGAGGGCAAGGTGATCGGCTTTGGCCAGGCCTCGGACATGGCGGAATACAAGGACGGGCCGCGGGTGTCGTCGATCATCGACAACTGGGCGCCTTACTATGTGAAGCGCGTGGGCGCCCTGCTGGACGGGACCTATGCACAGCAGGACGCCTGGGAAGGCATCGCGGGCGGCGAGGTCGAGATCGGCGAGATCACTGCGCTGGTCCCGGCCGAGGTGAAGGCCGAGGCGGAAGCGATGCGTGACGCCATCGCGGCGGGGACCTACCACCCGTTCACCGGGCCGATCAACAAGCAGGACGGCAGCCCCTGGCTGGCGGAAGGCGCGACGGCGCCTGACGGGGATCTGCTGGGCATGAACTTCTACGTCGAAGGCATCACCGGCGACATCCCGCAGTGATCTGCTTTCCGATGTGACAGGAAAAGGCCCGCCTCTCGCGGGCCTTTTTCATTCTGGGGGGCTGTGGCAGGGTGCCGGGATGGGCAGTGAATCTCAGGGGTTGGCCTTCGGGGCCATGCAGTTCGGCACAACAGCCGACATGCGCGCGGCGGCGGCAATGGTCGATGCCTGTCTGGCCGCAGGCGTCCGCGATTTCGACACGGCGCATGGCTATGGTGACGGGGCGTCGGAGCGGATTCTGGGCGACCTGTTGCGCGGCGTCGAGAGTGTGCGGATTGCCACCAAGGCGGGCTATTTCGGCGGGGCGGGGCGGGCGAACCTGCGGGCGCAGCTGTCGGAAAGCCTTGAGCGGTTAAGGGTGCCGGTGGACCTGTTCTACCTGCACCGGTTTGACCAGGCGACGCCGTTGGAGGAGACGGTGGCGGCGCTTCTGGAGGTGAAGGCCGAGGGTCTGGCGCAGCGGGTCGGCCTGTCGAACTTTGCCGCCTGGCAGGTGATGAAGGCGCAAGCGATCGCCGCCGGGAAGGGCGGGCGGATCGATGCGATCCAGCCGATGTACTCGGCGGTGAAGCGGCAGGCCGAGGTCGAGATTCTGCCGATGGCAGCGGATCAGGGGCTGGCGGTCTACAGCTATTCACCGCTGGGCGGGGGGTTTCTGACCGGCAAGTATGCAAAGGGCGGAGAGGGACGGCTGACGACAGACGCGCGCTATGCCCGTCGGTACTCGCTCGTGCCGCAGGGCGTGGACGTGGCCTTTGCGCGGTTGGCGGCCGAGGCGGGCCTTGATCCAGTGACGCTGGCGGTGGCCTGGGTCATGGCGCATCCGGCGCGGGTGGTGCCCATCGTCTCGGGCCGCAACGTCGAGCAGTTGGCCCCGGCGCTGGCGGCATCGACGGCGCGGCTGGACGCCGACCTTTATGCCGCCGTGGCCGCGTTGGTCCCAGCCCCGCCGCCCGCGACCGACCGCAACGAGGAAGGTTGAAACCGGCGGGCGGCAGTGGTTTGAGGGGGAGGCAAGGCGGGGGGCAGGCATGGACGCGGATTTTCTGATCATCGGCGGAGGGATCGCGGGCATCTCGGCGGCGGCGCGCATGTCAGAGCTGGGCTCGGTCGTCGTGCTGGAGGCTGAGGAGGCGCCGGCGCACCATGCCTCGGGCCGTTCCGCCGCGCTGTTCGAGCCGCGCTATGGCGCGCCTGCGGTGGTGGGGCTGTCGATGGCCTCGGAGGCTTATTTCCGCAGCGTTCCGGGGGTGCTTAGCCCTCGCGGGTTGCTGCTGGTGGGCAAGGCCGACAATGCCGAGGCCTTCGAGCATGATCTGGTGGACATGGCCTTTGATCGGATCAGCGTCGAGGACGCGCTGGGGATCGTGCCGATCCTGAACCCGGACGTGGTGGTCCGGGCCGGGTATGCGGTCCATGCCGAGGATGTGGATACCGACCTTCTGATCCAGGGCTTTGCGCGGGAGGCGAAGGGGCGCGGGGCGCGCATCCTAACCAAGGCGCGGGTAGGCGGGATTGCGAAGGACGGGCCGGGGTGGCGGGTGACCTCGTCCGTTGGAGAGTTCACGGCAAGGATCGTGGTCAATGCGGCGGGGGCCTGGGTGGACCAGGTGGCAGTCATGGCGGGGGTCAGGCCGCTGGGGTTCACGCCGTACCGGCGGTCGATGGCACGGATTCCGGCGCCGGGCGGGCATGATGTCAGCAAGTGGCCGATGATGTTCGGGCCGGGCGAGGACTGGTATGCCAAGCCCGACGCCGGGGCGCTGATCGTCTCGCCAGCGGAAGAGGACCTGATGGAACCGCACGACGCCTGGGCCGACGACATGGTTCTGGCCGAGGGGCTGGCGCGGTATGAGGAAATGGTGACAGAGCCGGTGACGCGGCTGATCTCGAACTGGGCCGGGCTGCGGACCTTTGCGCCGGATCGGGTGCTGGTGATCGGCCCGGACGTGCGAGAGCCGTCGTTCTTCTGGCTGGCGGGTCAGGGGGGCTATGGGTTCCAGACCAGCGCGGCGGCCAGTCGGCTGGCGGCGAACCTGATTGGGGGGCGGACACCGGAACTGGAGGCCGCGCTGGTGGCGCAGCTGTCCCCGGCACGGTTCGTGTAGTCTGCGCGGAAGCTTGCGCATCGGCCGGGGTGAGTCGGTCGGGGGCGGATTTCCGGCGTGACAGGGCCGGGGACTGCGGGCAGGCTTTGGCCATGATCCGGTCGACTATGTTAACAGCATTCCTGACCCTTGCCGCCTGTGGTGGCGGACGCCGTGAGGCGCCCCCGGTTGATGCGACGGGCGAAGTCACGGTGATGAGTGCGAATTTCACCGACAGCGATCCGACCGACTGGCCGGGTCGGTCGCCGGATCGCTATCCGGTGCACGGGATCGACCTGTCGCGGTTCCAGACCCAGGTGGACTGGGCGACGGCGCGGGCCAACGGGGTGAACTTCGCGTTCATCAAGGCGACCGAGGGAGGCGATCGGGTCGACCCCCTGTTTGACGCGCATTGGCGCGGCGCGGCGGCTGCCGGGGTCAAGCGCGGGGCCTATCATTTCTTCTACCATTGCCGCCCGGCCGCCGAGCAGGCGCGCTGGTTCATCCGGCATGTTCCGCGCAGTCCGGGGGCCCTGCCTCCGGTTCTGGATATGGAGTGGACGCCCACCAGCCCAACCTGCACGATCCGCCGAGACGGAGCGACGATCCGGTCCGAGGCGCAGATCTTCATCGACATTCTAGAGCGCCACTACGGCCAGCGCCCGATCATCTACACTACGGTCGATTTCTTCGACGACACCGAGTTGTGGCGGCTGCAGGGGGTGGAATTCTGGCTGAGATCGGTCGCGGACCATCCGCATGGCGTATATGACGGCAACGCCTGGAGCTTCTGGCAATACACCTCGACCGGGGTGATCCCGGGGATTGCCGGACCGGTCGACATCAACGTCTTCGCGGGGTCCGGCCAAGCCTGGGCTGACTGGTTGGGAACACGATCCCTATGACATTCAACCCTGGATTGCCCTATATGTGGCGAGATTGGAGACAATCTGTCGCCAAATGAGCACACGCCTGACGCAGCAATTGTCGTAGCATGCCTTAGTCCTGCCCTGCTTGCCGGTGAAATTTAGGGCACCGAACTAAGGACGACCAAGATGGATAAAACGATCCGCATTCTGAAAAAACTGGGTCTTGGACGTGTTCGCAAGGCCGAGGAAGATACCCCGTTCGACAAGCGCCTGAAGAAGGTGACGCGCATCCGCGTGGTCAACCAGCAGGGGCTTGGTGGCCCGGTCTTCAAAAACCGACAGCCAGAGACGGAAATCTGAGGCCGGTCATCAGATCGCGCAGTTCCTGACGGGCAGCGATGTTCGACAGGTTCAACTGATCGACCCCGGTATCCTTGAGGTCCAGCAGCGTCAGCCCGCGCGGGAACAGCTCGCGGAAGATGACGCGTTCGGAAAACCCGTTCAGCACGCGAAAGCCGATGCGCCGCGACAGTTCTTCCAGCGCGGCGCCCACCTTTTTCTTGTTGTGCATCGCCTGGGCACCCAGCCGGTTGCGCACGACGATCCAGTCGATCGGTGCCAGCCCGGCCTGCGCCCGCAACTGGCGCGCGCCCCAGACCATTTCGGAATAGATCGACGGCCCCTTGATCTTGCCGGTCACCGGATCGACGCGGGCCAGCAGGTCGAAGTCGACGAAGCTGTCGTTCAGGGGCGTGATCAGCGTATCGGCCAGCGTATGGGCGACCTGAGACAGTCGCGTGTGGCTGCCGGGGCAGTCGATCACGATGTAGTCCATCTCGGCATCCATCGCCTCGACTGCGCGGGACAGGCGCAGGTCCTGCGCGTTCTCGCCCTCGGCAACGGTGGAGGGATCGACCTCGGGCAGTTCGCGGTAGTCCGGTGTGGGCAGGTTCAGCCCGGCCTGGGCCAGATAGGCGCGGCGGTTTTCGATGTAGCGGCCGAAGGACTTCTGCCGCAGGTCGAGGTCAAGGGCGCCGACCTTCTGGCCAAGCCGCGACAGGGCGGTGGCGACATGCATGCAGGTCGTGGACTTGCCTGAGCCGCCCTTTTCGTTCCCGACGACGATGATCCGCGCCATGCTGTTCCCTGTCCCTTGTCCCGGCGCTTTCTTATGCGGTGGCCAAGGCCGGGGAAAGCGGGATTTCGCCGAGAGCTGGAGGCGATTTCTTCGAAGAAATCGTGTTGGAGCCTTCAAACGCTCCGCTCCGGCGTTTTGAAAACTCCGGCTACCCGGAATGGAAAGGGGCGCACCTTTCGGCGCGCCCCCTGTTCAACGCAAAGGCCGGTATTAGAAGCCCAGGCCCGCGTACTTGTTCTTGAACTTCGACACGCGGCCACCGGTGTCCATCAGCTTGGCCTGCTGGCCGGTCCAGGCCGGGTGTGCCAGCGGGTCGATGTCGAGCGACATCTGGTCGCCTTCCTTGCCCCAGGTCGACCGGGTCGTATAGGTCGAGCCGTCGGTCATCTTGATGGTGATGGTGTGGTAATCGGGGTGGGTATCGGCTTTCATCATCCCGCTCCTTATTCGGCTTTGGCTTTGTAGGTGGCGTCTTCGGCGATCCGGGCCGATTTGCCGCGACGGGCGCGGAGGTAGTACAGCTTGGCGCGACGCACCTTGCCGCGGCGGACCACTTCGATGGAATCGATGTTGGTCGAGTAGAGCGGGAACACACGCTCCACGCCTTCGCCGAACGAGATCTTGCGGACGGTGAACGAGGCGGCGAGGGTAGCGCCGCCCTTGCGGCCGATGCAGACGCCTTCGTAGGCCTGCACGCGCGAACGCGAGCCTTCGGTCACCTTGTAGCCGACGCGGATGGTGTCGCCGGCCTTGAAGTCGGGGATGGTCTTGCCGAGGGAAGCGATCTGCTCCGCCTCGATCTGCGCGATGAGGTTCATGCGCGTTTCCTTCTTTTGCCTGCGGTGGTTTCCGCAGAGGTGATGCCGCGCCAGAGCTTTCGGTCTTCGTCCGGGTCCCCCCTGGTTGCCCAGGAAGCCCGCCGCAGGTGGCGCCTGCTTTGTGTGGTCCGCGCCCCGTGCGATGACCCTGCGGAAGAAGGCAGGCAGGCAAAGGGAATCGGGTCCGATGGATCTGATGACCCCGGACCGGGCGCGTATAGGGGGAAGGGGCCTGCGGGTCAAGTGTCAGGGCGCGGTCAGCGGCCCCGTTTGTCCCACAGATCCGGGCGCCGGGTGCGGGTCAGTTCTTCGGCCTGAGCGCGGCGCCACTTTGCGATTTCGGCGTGATTGCCGGATTGCAGGACAGACGGGATCTCCTGCCCCTCCCACACCGCGGGGCGGGTGTATTGCGGGTGTTCGAGGAGGCCGTCCGAAAAGCTTTCCTCTTCGGTCGAGGCGGCATTGCCGAGGACGCCGGGGATGAGGCGCACGGTGGCGTCGAGGATGGCCTGGGCGGCGATTTCGCCCCCGGTCAGGACGAAGTCGCCAAGGCTGATTTCTTCGACCTGGTGGTGGTCAAGGACGCGCTGGTCCACGCCCTCGAACCGGCCGCACAGCATCGTAAGCCCCTCGGCATGTGCCAGGCGGCGGGCGGTGGCTTGGGTGAAGGGCGCGCCGCGGGGGGAGAGGTAGATGATGGGCCAGCGGGCGCGGTCGACGGGGGTGCCGATGCGGGCGTGGCGGAAGGCAGCGTCCACCACGTCGGCGCGCAGGACCATGCCCGCACCGCCGCCCGCGGGGGTGTCGTCGACGTTGCGGTGCTTGCCTTCGCCGAACTGCCGCAGGTCGATGGTTTCCAGCTGCCAGAGGCCGAAGTCCAAGGCCTTGCCAGTCAGCGAGAGGCCAAGGGTGCCGGGGAAGGCGTCGGGGAGCAGGGTAATGATCTTTGCCGTGAACGCGCCCTTGACGACCCGCGGCTCCTCCATCAGGTCGCGGGGCGTGAGGCTGGCACGGATCGAAAGACGACCGTGGCTTTTCGGTGTGTCGGGCGCGTCGGACATGGCCTGGCCTTAGCCTGAAACGCCTTGACTGGAAAGTCCCGCGTCAGACGTGGCCGGCGCTGACCTTGGCGGGGCGAACGGGATCTGCCGCCGCGCGAAGGGTCGTAACAGATCCGGTTGCCCGCGCTGATTCAATCGACCGGGCGAGCGCCAGCAGTCCATCGCGCAGATCGGCCAGCAGATGGCTAGGCAAGTCCTGGCCAGGATCCAGTTCAGCCTCGGCAGCATCGCGGAGGCTTTGCGGATGCGGGAAATCCTGGGCCCGGTTCGGGAAGGCAGCCAAGAGGGCCACGGCACGCGGAACATAAAGGCGCAGGATGTCCGGATTGCCATTGGCGTGCGTGTTTCGCGGGATTGGGGCAGTGATTTCAGATGATGGCGGGCAGTGATTTCGCGTGATGGCGGGCAGTGATTTCAGGGGATCGCGGGCAGGCCTGATCGGCAAAGAGAGGATAGAACTGCGCTCTTTGAAGAGA